>JAJDAX010000180.1 GCA_029261615.1 Nitrospinaceae bacterium | reverse complement strand
TGCGGACAGCGCTTTAACGCAGGACTCGCCGTCTTGTATTTTTTTGCCTTCCGGCCCTGTCGGACCAGCTGATTTATTGTCGGCAAAGTAATAGCTCCCTATTGAGGCTGCCCCTAAAAAAAACGGAACTGCCCTAAGTGTTTGATTTCCTTGACCTAACGAAAATTGGTTACGCTGGTGGAAAGTTCAAGATTCTATCACTTTAACGCGCTCAGTCAAGTGGAAAAATCCAAATAAACAAGGTTATTCCACTACAGCCACTTCTTTTTCCTCAGAACCGGATTCCGGCTCCTCAGCAACGGCCTCAGCCGGTACTTCTTCCTCGTATTCCGGCTCTTCGATACGAATTCCGGAGTAAACCCGACAACCGGTTCCTGCAGGGATCAATCGTCCCATAATGACATTTTCCTTGAGCCCTACCAGTCGGTCTTCTTTTCCACTGAGCGATACCTCCGTCAGCACCCGGGTGGTTTCCTGGAACGACGCTGCGGAGATAAAACTTTCCGTGCTGAGCGAAGACTTGGTAATCCCTAGTAAAACCGGAGTTGCCTGAGCCGGCTTACCACCACCCTTGATCACTTCCTGGTTTTTCTGGTTGAACTGTTTCTTGGTCACCTGCTCGCCCACAAGAAGATCAGTATCACCTGGCTCTTCAACCTGGACATGCCTGAGCATCTGTCGGACGATCACTTCGATATGCTTGTCATTGATCGTCACGCCCTGCAGCCGGTAAACCTCCTGCACCTCGTTTACGAGGTATTTCTGTAATTCGTTTTCACCGAGGACCGCCAGGATGTCATGCGGGTTAGACGCACCGTCCATCAGCGGCTCACCCGCCAGCACATCGTCTCCTTCGTGAACATTGATATGCTTGCCGCGTGGGATCAGGTAATCGCGCTCATCTCCCGATTCGGAGACAACGACTACTTTCCGCATTCCCTTGACGAACCCGCCGAATTTAACTTTACCATCAATCTCGGTAATGGTTGCCTGCTCATGCGGCTTTCGGGCTTCGAACAATTCTGCAACACGCGGCAGACCACCGGTGATGTCCTTGGTCTTGGCGGATTCACGCGGTATCTTAACGATAACGTCGCCGGCGTTAACAAAATCCCCCTCATTAACGTTGATGTGTGCCCCTGCAGGCAGAAGGTATTTTCGTAACTCCTCACCCTCTTCATCTGTAATAAGGATACGTGGCTGTTTCTTTTCATCCCGATGAGGGACAATTACTTTTGAAGACAGACCAGTGATCTCATCAAAGTCCTCTTTCATGGTCGCGCCTTCGAGAATATCATCGAAAGCAATCGTTCCCGAAACCTCAGTCAGGATCGAGTTGGTATAGGGATCCCATTCCACCAGCGTCTGGCCTTCATGAGCCTCCTGACCATCGGTCACTTTCAACTTGGCCGCGTATACGATTGAATAACGTTCTTTTTCACGCCCGTTTTCATCCTGCACCGTGAGGAACCCGTTGCGGTTCATGACAATGATTTCACCGCGCTGGTTTTTCAGGGTACGCAATCCCTGGTATTTGATGATGCCGCCTTTTTTGGTCGACAGCGTCGTCTGCTCAACAACCCGACTCGCAGTACCCCCGATATGAAAGGTCCGCATGGTCAGCTGGGTTCCTGGCTCTCCAATGGACTGCGCCGCGATGACGCCGATCGGCTCACCCACTTCCACCCAGTCGTTGGTCGCCAGATTACGCCCGTAACATTTCACACACAAACCCTGATGCGATTCACAGGTCAGGTTGGAACGGATCTTGATTTTTTCGATACCGGAGTTTTCGATCGCTTCAACTTCTTCCTCACCGATCAAATCATTGGCTTTCACAAGAAGGTCGTTGTTAAAAGGGTCGATCACATCCTCCAGGGTGGTCCGCCCGAGCAAGCGCTCGCCCAACGGCTGGATGATTTCGCCAGCTTCCACCAGAGCAGCCACTTCCAGGCCGCGCAGGGTTCCACAATCTTCTTCCATGATAATGATGTCCTGAGCCACATCGACCAGACGGCGAGTGAGGTAACCGGAGTTCGCGGTTTTAAGCGCGGTATCAGCCAACCCCTTGCGGGCACCATGCGTCGAAATGAAGTACTGAATCACCGATAGTCCTTCGCGGAAATTAGCGGTGATAGGTGTTTCAATAATTTCACCGGACGGTTTGGCCATCAGGCCGCGCATCCCCGCCAACTGACGAAGCTGCTGCGAACTTCCGCGAGCTCCGGAATCAGCCATGATGTAGATGGAGTTGAAGTCCTTATTCTTGTCACCTTTACCGTCTACCAGATCCTGATCTTCATTTTCCAGCTCTCTAAACATTTCCTCGGAAACTTTTTCCGTAACATGCGCCCAGATGTCGATCACCTTGTTGTACCGCTCACCATTGGTGATCAGACCATCGCGGTACTGGCCATAAACACGCAGGACTTCTTCACCGGTTTTAGTGACCAGCCCCTCTTTTGCTTCCGGAATCCGCATGTGGTCGATCGAGATGGAGAGCCCGGCCTCGGTGGCGTAATGAAAGCCAAGCGTCTTGACCTGGTCCAGAAGCGTAACGGTTTTTTCCCGACCTACCATTTTATAAGAAGTGGAAATCAGATCGGACAACGATTTCTTATCCAGAATTTTATTGATCAGGCTGAAGGGCAATCCTTCCGGCAACACTTCTTTCAACAGGACGCGGCCCGTGGTAGTCCACTGCAACTCACCATCAATACGGACCATGATCTTCGCCTGCAAATCGAGTTCGTTCGCGTCATAAGCAGCGCGCACTTCCCTGCCGTCTGAAAATACATGACCTTCGCCTTGAACACCGCCGCGAATCTTGGACATGTAATAACAACCGAGAACGATGTCCTGACTCGGCACAGCAATCGGACGACCATTCGCTGGCGACATAACGTTATTCGGTGCCATCATCAGCAGCTTGGCCTCAACCCTGGCTTCCATGGAAAGCGGTACATGCACCGCCATCTGGTCACCGTCGAAATCGGCGTTGAATGCGGTACAAACCAGCGGATGAACACGGATCGCCTTACCTTCAATCAGAACTGGCTCGAACGCCTGGATACCGAGACGATGCAGAGTCGGGGCTCGGTTCAGAAGAACAGGATGCTTCTGAACAACTTCTTCGAGCACTTCCCATACTTCGGCGCGCTCCTGCTCGACCATCTTCTTAGCTGTCTTGATGGTGGCGGCGTAGCCTCTCTCTTCCAGCAGGTTAAAGATGAAAGGCTTGAACAATTCCAATGCCATCTTCTTGGGAAGCCCACACTGATGCAGGTTGAGCTCCGGCCCAACGACGATAACTGAACGTCCTGAGTAGTCAACGCGCTTTCCAAGCAGGTTCTGACGGAAACGTCCCTGCTTACCCTTAAGCATATCGGACAGGGATTTTAGCGGGCGCTTGTTGGTGCCGCGCAGCGTACGTCCTCGCCTACCGTTATCAAAAAGGGCGGAGACCGCTTCCTGCAACATCCTTTTTTCATTCCGGATGATGATCTGCGGCGCTTTGAGTTCCTGCAAACGCTTCAAGCGGTTGTTACGGTTGATGACCCGACGATACAAATCGTTGAGGTCAGACGTGGCAAAACGACCACCATCCAGGGGAACCAGTGGGCGCAGTTCCGGCGGAATCACCGGCACCACCTGCAACACCATCCACTCCGGTCGATTGCCCGACTTACGGAACGCTTCTACTATTTTTAATCGCTTGGAAAATTTTCGCTTATTGAGAACAGACTGAGTGTTGGACAGGTCTTCCTTGATTTTTACGGTAAGACTGTCGAGATCGAGGTTCTTCAGCATTTCGCTGACTGCCTCACAACCCATCATGGTTTTCAAACCCTGCGGAAATTCCATTTCCGATTCACGCTGCTCGGCCTCAGTCAACAACTGCCCGTATTTAAAATCCGATTCACCGGGATCAGTCACCACAAAGTTTTCAAAATAAATAATACGCTCGAGCTCTTTCAGAGTGAGGTCGAGTATATGACCGATACGACTCGGCAATCCCTTGAAAAACCAAATATGAGCCACCGGGCTTGCAAGCTCAATATGACCGAGCCTTTCGCGGCGGACCTTGGAAAGGATTACTTCCACGCCACACTTTTCGCAGACCACGCCTTTGTGCTTCATCCGTTTGTACTTGCCGCAGTTACATTCCCAGTCCTTTACAGGACCAAAAATCTTGGCACAGAACAGCCCATCACGTTCAGGCTTGAACGTTCGATAGTTGATGGTCTCGGGTTTTTTGACTTCCCCGTACGACCAGGACCGGATTTTTTCAGGCGAGGCCAACCGGACGCGCATGGCATCAAACATGATCGGATTTTTGGGTTTGTCAATTAAGCTCGGGGTATCCACGTGTGTGGTCTCCTAACGGGTTTAAAGTTTGGATGGTGACACCCAAATCAGGGGCCAATTCAATAACCGACTTACATTTATTCCGAACCAAGGGCAGTCAGGGTCGAAACATAAAAACGGTTTTCGAGAAAGCCTCTCTTAAATTATGTAGTTCAATCTAGCAGAACCTGATCACTTGAGCGTTTCGATCAGCTCGACATCGATTGCTAGACTTTGGAGTTCTTTCACTAATACATTAAAGGATTCCGGTAAACTCGGAACCAGATGCGTGTCGCCTTTGACGATGGCCTCGTACATGCGCTTGCGGCCTTCGACATCGTCGGACTTTACGGTGAGCATTTCCTGCAGTGTGTAAGCTCCACCATAAGCCTCGATGGCCCAGACTTCCATTTCCCCCAGACGCTGACCGCCAAACTGCGCCTTACCACCGAGCGGCTGCTGCGTGACAAGGGAATAAGGACCCGTTGATCGGGCATGTATCTTGTCGTCAACCAAGTGATGCAATTTAAGCATGTAGATGTAACCCACCATCACTTTTTGATGGAAGGGCTGACCTGAGCGTCCATCGTAAAGCTGAACCTCTCCGGCAGGATGACAACCGCCCTCTTCAAGTAATTTACGGACATCTGCCTCTGCCGCGCCATCAAAAACCGGCGTCGCCATGTGACGGCCGAGCGCCATGGCGGCCATTCCCAGATTGGTTTCGAGAATCTGCCCCACGTTCATACGTGACGGAACACCCAGCGGATTAAGCAAAAGCTCAACCGGCTTACCGTCCTCCATAAAAGGCATATCTTCTTCGGGCACGATATTGGAAACCACACCCTTATTACCGTGACGGCCGGCCATTTTGTCGCCCACTTGCAATTTGCGTTTCATGGCAACAAAAACCTTAACAAGCTTAATAACACCAGGCGCAAGGTCGTCGCCTTTTTTAAGCTTACTGATTTTATCGGCCATGATTGATTTTAAAATCTGAATCTGATCGTGGCTGCTGTCTTCTAACTGCTGCAACTCTGCGGAGTCGACTCCGGACGCCGGAACCTTAGCCAAGTCTTTACCTGCCATTGCAGACAAAGTCTCCTCATCCAGTTCCTGGCCTTTTGCAAACTGACGTCGACCGACGGCAGCGGCCTTGGATACAGTCTTCCCAAGCAACATGGACCGAAGACGTTTTTCAGTTTCTCCTTTAACGATTTTGATCTCGTCCTGAAAGTCCTTTTCAATGCGCTCGACTTCTTCCTCTTCGATAGCAAGAGTTCGCGAATCCTTATCGATGCCCTTGCGGCTGAACACCTTGACCCCGATAACGATCCCCAGAATCCCAGGCGGCACTCGAAGGGACGTGTCACGCACATCACCGGCT
This sequence comes from Nitrospinaceae bacterium, assembly GCA_029261615.1. Next base: position 8,619 of record JAJDAX010000180.1, on the reverse strand, counting down.
TTTTCGCCGAAAATAGCTTTCAATAATTTCTCTTCAGGACTTAACTGAGTTTCTCCTTTTGGCGTGATCTTACCAACGAGAATATCGTTGGGCTTGACCGAAGCACCTATTCGGATGATCCCGCTGTCATCGAGATTTTTGAGTGCATCTTCCCCGACGTTGGAGATATCCCGGGTGATCTCTTCTTTTCCCTGTTTGGTATCGCGAGCTTCAACTTCGAATTCCTCGATATGAACCGAGGTGAAGATGTCCTCCTTAACCGTCTTTTCACTGATGACGATGGCATCCTCAAAGTTGTAGCCTTCCCAAGGCATGAACCCGACCAGAACGTTGCGACCCAGAGCCAGCTCACCTTTATCAGTCGAAGGACCATCGGCGATCACCTGACCCGCCCGGATTTTTTCGCCGGTCTGCACCAGGGGTTTCTGGTTCACACAAGTGTTCTGATTAGATCGCTGATACTTGGACAAGGCGAAAATATCAACCCTGGAATCCAGACCCCCACTACCCTTCTCGGCTTTATCAATAGAAGAGCGAATAACAATTCTGGAAGCATCGACACTAATAACCTCACCCTCATGCTCAGCCACAACAACAGCACCCGAATCACGAGCAACAATCCCTTCCATACCCGTCCCCACAACAGGAGATTCGGTTTGGAGAAGGGGCACCGCCTGGCGCTGCATGTTGGAACCCATCAGCGCACGATTGGCATCATCGTTTTCAAGGAACGGGATCAGGGACGTGGCCACCGAAATCAACTGCTTCGGCGATACATCCATGAGCTGCACCTTGTCGCTGGGCGACAAGATAAAATCTCCGGCCTGTCGGGCGGACACGATATCTTTAACAAACTTATTGTTTTTATCGAGCTCCGCATTTGCCTGGGCGATGATGAATTCATCCTCGACCATGGCAGTATGAAATTCAACATCATCAGACACCTTGCCATTGGACACCCGGCGATAGGGGGTCTCGATAAAACCGTAATCATTAACCCGCGCATAGGTAGACAAAGACGCGATCAAACCGATGTTCGGGCCTTCAGGCGTTTCAATCGGACAAATACGACCGTAATGGGTAGGATGCACATCGCGCACCTCGAACCCGGCACGCTCACGGGTCAACCCGCCCGGCCCCAATGCACTGAGACGGCGCTTATGGGTGATCTCGGACAAGGGGTTGGTCTGATCCATAAACTGTGAAAGCTGACTGCTTCCAAAAAATTCTTTAATGGCTGCAGTAACCGGCTTGGAATTGATCAGGTCATGCGGCATGGAAACCTCAAGATCCTGTATCGACATACGCTCGATGATCGCCCGCTCCATACGCACCAGCCCAACGCGGAACTGATTTTCCATGGATTCACCAACGGCCCGCACGCGACGGTTACCGAGATGATCGATGTCATCGATAAGACCCTGACCGTTTCTTAGGCCAACCAGGTAACGCATGACCGCCACAATATCTTCAAGAGTGAGCAGCCTGTTTTCCAGGTCAACATCAAGACCAAACTTCTGGTTCATCTTCATCCGACCCACAACCGACAGGTTGTAGCGCTTCGGATTGAAAAATAAATTCCAAAACAAGGTACGTGCAATTTCATTGGTAGGCGGATCACCTGGACGCAACCGCTTGTAGATTTCACGGATGGCGTCTTCTTCCTCATTGACCTTGGAGAGAACCATCGTGTCGCGAATGGTGGTATCCGGACTCTCTTCATCAATCCTGAGAACTCGCACATCCCCGGCACCGGCCTTTTCAATAGCCGCCAGAATGTCTTCTGAAATCTGCTGACAGTAATCCCCAATTACTTCGCCCGTCTCAGGATCAAGCACTTCCTGAGCAAGCATTAGGTCGAGTAAGTTTTCCCGTTCAATTTCAATTTTTTTCGATTTGCCAATCCGCCCCAATTTGCGCATCACCTGACCAGGAGTGACACTCTTACCAGACTTGAGCACCACATCTTCGGTCTTGGGATCGATGACATCTTCCCGAACAGTCATGCCGCACATCAGGTTTTTGTTGTTCATAGTCCATCGACTTTCTTTTGGTGAGAAAGAAACCGTTTCGATGGTATAGAACGCCTTGAGTATTTCTTCGCGGGTCAGACCAAATGCGGAAAGCAAAACCGTCGCTGGCAACTTGCGCCGACGGTCTATCTTGACGTGCAGGATATCTTTAATATCGAATTCGAAATCGAGCCAGGACCCGCGATCCGGAATAATTCGCGCCGTGTAGAGATATTTTCCACTGACGTGGGATTTACCTTTGTCGTGGGCGAAAAATGCTCCCGGGGAGCGATGCATCTGACTGACGATGACACGCTCCACACCGTTGATCATAAAAGTTCCGGTTGGCCCCATCACAGGCAGCTCACCCAGGAAAATCTTTTGCTCTTTTACTTCCCGAACGGAATTAATAACAACCGTCGGTACCTTGGCCTCCTTGAGCGACTCGACGATCTCGTCGGTCACTTCCACACGCCCGGGGATCAACACCTTGCCGGTTTCCGGGTGCTTGACCTCTTCCACAATCGTCCTACCGGGAAGATCTTTTAGAACACGGGCATTAAGGTCAATACGCTCTTTATCGTAAAGAACCATTCGGACCATGATCTTGATGGGATCCGAATAGGTCAGCCCTTTTTGCCGACATTCGCTGAGCTTGAATTTCTCTTTGTAATGAACCTCTTCCCTAGTCTCCTCGTCAATCACACCGACACCACCAAGGTCCTTGAATTCACCTTGGGAGGTCTCCCAAATACCCACCTCATATCCAACGTACTCGATACGGGCATTTACATTCAGGTCGGAAATGGGAAAGATATCCCGGAATACTTCTTCAAGCCCCTGTAAATTTCTTTTAAGAGGCGCAACTTCAAGCTGAAGGAAATGTTCGAAGGATTTCTTCTGAATCTCTATCAGGTTGGGGATGCCAATGACCGTCGGAATACGGGAAAAGTTGAGCCTTGTGCGCGGATCAATGCTTCCACGTTCGATTTGGGTCGTTTTCGACATAGCGGTTTCGTCTCAGTAAGGTAAAGTTGAAGGAACGTCCGCGCCAGAACGGCTCAGACGGGAACAACACTTCACCATTACTTGATCTCGACGGTACCACCAACTTCCTCAATCTTCGCTTTAAATTCGTCTGCTTCTTCTTTTTTCACAGCTTCTTTAATTGCCTTAGGCGCGCCATCAACAAGATCCTTGGCATCCTTGAGGCCCAGACCGGTAATTTCACGAACCACTTTAATTACCTGAATTTTCTTATCGCCAGCGGCTGTCAGAATAACGTCGAATTCCGTCTTCTCTTCAGCTCCACCACCGTCGCCACCACCACCAGGCATTGCCATCGCCATAGGCGCAGCTGCGGTAACACCATATTTATCTTCTAACTCCTTGACAAACTCAGACATCTCAAGGACGGACATACTGTCAATAAATGTAACGACGTCTTCTTTCGTGACAGCCATCGGGTACTCCTTTCAAGCAAATGGGATGATTTCTTTTCTATCCGGTATTGAATAATTTATTACGCCGCGACTCACGCGCCGTTTTCTTTTTTGTCTTTGATCGCAGACAACACGCCGACAAACTGCCGGGTTACACCAGAAAGCACGCCCACAAAGTTTCGGGTCGGGCCCTGCATAACAGACAACAACTGCGAAATAAGCTGATCCTTTGAGGGTAAATCGGCAAGCGCCTTTACCTGCTCCGCACTGATGGGCTTACCTTCCACCATGCCAAACAAAACTTCAGGTATTTTTTCGGCACCCTCTTTTTTAAAATCCTTTAAAGCCTTAGCAGGGGCCACGGCATCGTCATAACTGACGAGAAGTGACATCGGCCCTTTAAAACCTTTTTCCTGACCTTCAAAATCGGTTCCTTTGGCGGCTTTCTGCGCAAAGGTATTTTTAATAACCCAGAAATCCAGTTTACGGTCTTTTAAATGCCGACGAAACCGGGTCATTTCAGTAGCCGGGATTCCCTGATAATTAGTCAGGAGCGCCGACTTGGCACTGGTGAACACCCGATTCAGACTGTCGATTGATTCTTTCTTTGCTGGGGTTGGCACAACGGTTCCTTTCCGTTAATTTGGCGAATACGCGATTTTGATGCCCACACCCATCGTGCTTGACAGGGCAACACTCTGAACATAAGTCCCCTTGCTGGTGGCGGGCTTCATCTTCACTAATGCCGACATCAATTCTTTAAAATTCTCAGCCAGATCCTCAGCAGAAAAACTGAGCTTACCGATGGGCGCATGCACGATTCCGCCTTTATCAACACGGAAATCGACCTTACCAGCCTTGATCAGATCGATCGCTTGCTGGATATCGAATGTCACCGTTCCCGTTTTAGGATTCGGCATCATCCCCCGCGGACCGAGCACTTTTCCCAAACGCCCGACCACACCCATCATATCCGGGGTAGCGATGACACGATCGAAATCGGTCCAGCCACCCTGAATTTTGGCCACAAGTTCGTCGCCCCCAACAAATTCAGCGCCGGCATTTTTGGCTTCGACTTCCTTTTCACCCTTTGCAAATACCAGGATTCGGAACGTCTTTCCCGTTCCCTTGGGAAGCACCACGCTGCCGCGAATATTCTGATCGGCCTTTCGAGGGTCAACCCCCAAACGGACCGCAACATCCACCGACTGGTCATACTTCGCCGCCACCCCTTCTTTGCATAGAGTGAGAGCCTCACTAAGATCGTAACGCTTGTCGCGGTCCACTTTCTCTGAAGCGGCGCGATAACTTTTTGAATATCTGGCCATAGACTTCCTTCTCTCCCTTAATCCTTAACCTTGATTCCCATACTGTTGGCCGAACCCTCAATGATTTTCATCGCCCCTTCAACATCGTAGGCGTTCAGGTCGGGCATTTTCTTTTCGGCGATCTGTTTTATCTGGTCACGCGTGAGGGTTCCCACGGAATCGCGACTGGGATTGGACGACCCCTTGGCAATACCTGCGGCTTGCTTAATGAGAGCACTTGCCGGCGGCTGCTTGGTAATAAAGCTAAACGAGCGGTCTTCATACACAGTGATCACCACGGGAATCAACGTCCCCGTATCCGCCTGGGTTGCCGCATTGAAAGCCTTACAGAAATCCATGATATTCACCCCGGCCTGACCGAGCGCGGGACCAACCGGAGGCGAAGGATTTGCCTGCCCACCGGGAATCTGCAGTTTAATCAGTGATGTTATTTTCTTTTTTGTCGCCATTTAAAATCCTGTAGGGCCACTCCTCTTTTTTAAAGGAGGGCAACGAAAAACACTTTGAGCCACACCCAAAGCCTGCTGTTTATTCCAAATTCAATTTCCACCCACCGACAATTTCTCCCCTGAAACGGGATGTCGAGGATTAGACCTTTTCTACCTGCGCGAACTCCAGCTCCACTGGTGTGGCCCGGCCAAAAATTGAAACCATGACCTTAACCTTACCTTTTTCAGGATGAACCTCTTCCACCACACCATTGAAATTCATGAACGGACCTTCGTTCACCCGCACGCTCTCGCCCTTTTCAAACGAAAATTTCGGCTTCGGACGCGCTGATTCACCTTCCATCTGCTCAAGGACGTTTTTCACTTCCTCCTCGGTCAGTGGCACGGGCTGCGCTCCACCAGGAAACCCGGTAACCTTTGGCGTATTTTTAACCAGGTACCAGATATCCTGATCCATCTCGACCTGAATCAAAACGTAGCCAGGAAAAAATTTGCGCGTGGTGATTTTTTTCTTTCCCCCGCGAACTTCGACCACTTCTTCAGTGGGGATCACGACCTGCCCCAGCTTTTCACGAACTCCAGAGTGCGCGAACCGCTCTTCCAGGCTGGCTTTCACCTTATTTTCATACCCGGAATAGGTATGGATCACATACCAATCCATCTCGCTATTCTGCTCTTCAACCTGAGATGAGATACTCAATTATTTTCCCCAAAATGGTATCCACAATTCCAAGAAACACCGAGAACAGGAAGACCACAAACAAGACCACGCCTGTCCCACCCAGAGCTTCACGACGAGAAGGCCAGGTCACCCGCTTAACCTCCTGCCTGACCCCTGTCAAAAATTCGATTGCCTTGCCAAACATCCACACCCCGTAACTTTTCTGGAGATAACCCCAATAAATCCAATAATCCCTGGCCAGCCGCGCCAATTTCGCCTTATTACCGAGGGCTGACAGCCCACACTAACCAGAGCCGCCTAAAAAATACAGGCCAGGAGGGATTCGAACCCCCAACATCCGGTTTTGGAGACCGGCGCTCTACCAGTTCGAGCTACTGGCCTATTAAATTCCCCGAACAAATAATGGCAGATTTCCGACCGTCAGGCTCGCTAACCTCAAAAACCCGCCCGACACCGGCCCAACCGGATCACTTCGTTTCTTTATGAGGGGTGTGCTTCCGGCAAAAACGACAAAACTTGCTAAATTCCAGCCGCGACGTGGTTTTCTTCTTATTCTTCGTCGTGGAGTAATTGCGGCGCTTACAGTCACCGCAGGCCAACTGAATGATGTCTCTCATGTTCTTTCCCTCTTATCTCAACTTGTCTCTCGCCGAATGCTGCCGATCGCCGATTTCCGACTACCGCCCGCCCTATCCTCTTTCACGTTATCTGGAGCCCACGATCGGATTTGAACCGATGGCCTCTTCCTTACCAAGGAAGTGCTCCACCCCTGAGCTACGTGGGCATTTTCCCTTCACTAGACGCCACCACTCCTCACGGAGGGCAAAAATTCTTTCTCAATATCCCGCCGACCCAACAGGTCCGCTCCGCAAAAAAAAAAACTGGAGCGGGAAACGGGACTCGAACCCGCGACCCTCAGCTTGGAAGGCTGACGCTCTAGCCAACTGAGCTATTCCCGCCTAACCTTTTATCAGAACTACCGATACCCGACACCCCTACCCAGCTAAACCAGCATAACCTTACCAAACAAAGGCATACCACAAAAGCGGTGTGACCAGAGGCGATTTCCAGAAGTATCCTGAAATCAAAATGGGGAGAGGAGGATTCGAACCTCCGAAGGCAGAACCAACAGATTTACAGTCTGTCCCCTTTGGCCGCTCGGGAATCTCCCCGTCATAAATCGGAGGCAACCACCTGTCTTCAGCTCAACCGCCTTATGGTTATTCCTCTTCTTTAGGGAGAAATCTTTAGACCTGGGAGGCTAGACCACAAAAAAACAAGCCCCGACCCCTCACCGCGCCCCCGGCAGAAAACCTTAAAAAACAAGCCAGAGTCGGCTGACAAGTCGGCCGTCTTGGGTTACCGAAAAACCGCCATTATATAGGCGCATTTTGATCGATGTCAATGGAAATTGTGGACTTTTTAAAAACTCGGTCGGTTTTTGAAATAATTCCCCTACAGAATCTGACTATATTATCATTATTCAGGAAAACCCTCAATATTATTATAGAAATTTAAAGGGAATTCTTCAAAGGCAGACAGAAAAGTGCGCGTAACTTAAATTTAGGGACAAAAAATATTCCCAAAGCCACAAAACACCCCTAATATAAAATCGCTAAGGGGATTTTTTGGCATTTTGCGAAATTCATATGGATTTAATAATAGCTGGAGGGAGGGGACATCTCTTTTCTTCTAAATTTTAATCTAAAAAAAACCAGGACTGCAAATGGCCTCCCTACTTTTTGAATATATAATTTGTCGCTACAATTCTAAAAAGCTTTTAATCACTCTATTACTTTTAAAAAAATCATGAAAGACACATCTTCTTCATACAGATTGATCGACAAGGATTTCCTGAACAGGAGGGACCACCAGGCGTTTCCTATTTACGTTAAGGAAAAAATGGGCAACGAGGAAAGGTTTGTCTTATTTGCCGACCGATCAGAAAAACACCAGAATAAAATCAAGATGCTCTTGAGCTCAGGATGCCTTGAGCAAAAAATTTATATCCATGTTGATGATCGCAATGCCTACTTCAAACAAATGTCACAACATTTAAAAGCCCTGTCCCAAAAAAAATTAATCTCCCATAAGGTAACGACAAAAAAACTGTTCCTGGCAGCCAGGGAAATTGTCGCGGATATTTATGAAGAAGGGGTATCCAAATTAATGGGCGATACTGCCGATGTAGTGGTCGAAACCATGCAAAGCCTGTTTTCGGAAACAGACATTAAGTTTGAAACAATGGCAAAGCTCGTGGCTAATGACATCACCTCCTACACCCACAGTGTTAACGTCGCATTTTACAGTCTGGCCTATGGAACACACGTTCGCCTGAAACCTGCCGACCTCCATGCGCTTGGGGTTGGTGCCTTGTTTCACGATATTGGATTATTTTCTGTTCCCCCAGAGGTACTCGCCAAAGAGGGTTTGTTTCACGACTTTGGGGTTCTGCCAAGTCTTTCAGCTAACAAAAACTTGAGCGCGGAAGATGTCCTGTATTTAAAAAACCATCCCATCGAGGGAAGGAAAAAGTTATCTGACCTCAACAGATACCCGGACTCCGTGTTGGACATTGTGGAACAACATCATGAGAGTTGGGATGGAAGCGGCTATCCTAAAAAACTCATAGGAAACCAGATTTCCCCTCTTGCCAGAATCTGTAAAATTGCCGACTCGTTTGACACACTTAGAAATCCGCGTGCA
>JAJDAX010000179.1 GCA_029261615.1 Nitrospinaceae bacterium | reverse complement strand
CGGTTTCTGCCGCCGGAGGTCATGGAAATCCTCAGAGAGGAATTGAATCTATCAAAGGCGGAGCTCTACGGTGTAATCTCCTTTTACCCCCAATACCGCACCGAAGAACCTGGCAAATATATCTTCAAACTTTGCTACGGTACGGCCTGCTTCGTAAAAGGCGCTCCCATCATTGCCGACAAATTGAAAGAAAAGTTCAGCATGAGCAAGGGCCAAACTGATCCATCCAAGCTTTTCACCCTGGAGTTTGCCTCTTGTCTCGGCAACTGTGGTGCCGCCCCCATGGCCATCATCGGCGACGACACCCACGGCAATATCGACCCGGAGAAAACCTACGCGGATGTCACAGACAACTACTCTCTATAAATCCAAGCGCTGGAGTGAGTTTCCAAGATGAGCACAGTCGTAAAACAAACGATTAATTTTAAATATAACGGGCAGGACATGTCGGCGCCGGAAGGCACTGTTGTCCTCGATGCTGCCAAACGTGCGGGCCATTTCATCACCAACCTGTGCTCCAATCCGAAACTGAAACCCTTCGCTGCTTGTCGTACCTGCATGGTCGATGTCCGTGAAGAAGGCGAGAAAAAGCTGGTCTACTCCTGTACCCATCCTGTTTCAGAGGGTATGGAGATCTTCACAGAAACCGAAGAGACCAACCGCTACAACGGTGCCTGCCTTGAAATGCTTCTAGTAGAGCATCCCCTGGACTGCCCGATCTGTGATAAATCCGGGGTCTGCCCACTTCAGGACAATACGGACGCGTTGAAACTGTACAACGGTCGTTTTGAAATCAAGCGGCGCAATGAGCCGAGCATCAAGACCAACCCGATCATCGAATTTTACCTGAATCGCTGCATCATGTGCGGCATGTGCGTTCGCATCTGCGACGAAATTCAGGGTGTGCAGGCACTTGACTACCACAAGCGTGGCTACCAGATCATGATCGGTACCGCCAACGAAGAGCCGCTTGATTGTGAATTTTGTGGACAGTGTATTACAGTTTGTCCGACGGGTGCCTTGATGGACCTTACCTCAGAGGCACGCGGACTGGCTGCCATGTTTACTGAAACCCTCTCGACCTGTAACTTCTGCTCGTGGGGCTGCACCGTCCGGCTCGAAACCAAAAAGGGAAAACTGATCCGCATTGAAGGCGACGAAACATTCGATCTGGGAATCAATGAGGGCAACCTTTGCGCCAAAGGCCGATTCGGACACGGAATCGTTCAAAACGAAAAACGCATTCAGACCCCTATGATGAATGTTGGTGGCGAATTCAAGGAAATTTCCTGGTCAGCTGCAATTGACATGATCGCCGAACGCATGAACACACAGGTAAATCGTAGCGGCCCCACCAGCATCGCTGGGGTTGCAGGCGAAAACCTGACTAATGAAGAAGCCTACCTTTTCCAGAAACTTTTCCGCGGTGTCCACGGTTCCAATCAGGTAACCAATTTGCAACATCTGCGAGCACCATACATCAACGATTTTCAGGACAAATGTTTTGATAACGGGATTGTGTCAAAACCAATCACCGAACTCGAACACGCTGATGCGGTTTTAATTTTCAACTCAGACATTCCGTCCGAATATCCGGTAGCAGGCAACTCCATCAGGAAAGGCGCCATCTACACCGGCACTGACATCCTCATCGCCAATCCACGTCGAGTAATTTTCAACAACGAAGCGAGAGTTGATATCCGGATGACTTACAAGGCCGGAGCCGACCTTGCCGTCGCATCCCGACTTGCCCGCATCCTGATTGACAATTCAATTGTGGACATCGCAAAAGTAAAAGCGGCGGTCCCGAATTATGATGACCTTGTAAAATCACTCGCACCCTATACGGCGGAAGCCACAGAAGCTTTAACCGGAGTCAGTGATTCAGTATTGGTCCGTGCTGCCGAACGTTTTGGACGCACCGCTGACCGGGTCATTCTGATTGGAAACGATATTCTTGAAACAGGCCATGGCGATTCAATTCTCGATACCCTGCTTAATCTGTCCCTATTGGTTCATCATGGGGCTGAAGGCAGTGTCAGTATTTACCCGCCGCGCGAGCATGCGAACAGTCAGGGTGTTCAGGACATGGGTTGTACCCCAAGACACCTGCCAGGTGCAGTGAAAGTGGATAATGCCGATGCCCTGAGCAGACTCAAGCAAACCTGGGATATTAAAGAACTCAAACTCGAGCAGGAAGATTTTGTTTCTGACTTATGGAGCAACTGTTCCCAGGGTCATGTCAAAATGCTTTATATCGCCGGTGAGGACCCTGCCCGTTCTTATTATAAAAATACTCCCGTTGTGGATGCCTTGAAAACGGTACCCTTCCTTGTTGTGCAGGATCTGTATTGGACCGATACTTGTCAATTGGCCGATCTCGTATTGCCAACGACATCATCCGCTGAAAAAGACGGTACCTTCACCAATATGACGCGCCACATCCAAAGGGTTAAGGCGGCAGTTTTACCGGAAGGCCAATCCCGTCCGGATTTTGAAATTTTCTCCGATATCGCCGAAGCCTGCGGTAAACCCTTTCCTACCTTTGACGTTAAAGAGGTGCAGGATGAAATTGAGAAGGCTGCCCCCATTTTCAAAGGGATGTTTCCCGGCAGAAAATCAAAACAATGGCAGCCAGAGAAATCCGGTGGAAAATCAGGCTTTACCCCCGTCAACGAATGGGTGGAACCCGAAGCGAATGAAAGTTTCCCCTTCAAGCTGATCACTAACAACCATATGTTCCATATCGGGGGCTACACCCATTACGCCAAAGCGCTGGTGGATATTGGTCCTGAGTGTATCGCCGAGGTCAACCGCGAGGATGCCAAAAACCTCAATCTTACTGACGGTGATCGCATCCGGGTAGAGTCCGACACAAATTCTGTCGAGGTCGCGGTAGCGGTTAGCAGTCGTTCCACCCCCGGCGTGGTTTACGTGCCGAAAAACTGGACCGATGTACCAGTTAATAAAATGCGAAACGGCCATGAAGGTCTGGTCGCTGTAAAAATTTCCAAGGTGGGGTGAAGGTTCCCCAATTCCACAAACTGTAACGTCACCCCAAAGAGCCTGCAATGTCTGATTTAAAAGAGAGCCTGCATACAGATCACATGACCCTCAACATGGGTCCCTCCCATCCTGCAACCCATGGGACGGTTAAATTTCTCCTCACACTCGACGGCGAAACTGTCGTCGATATGGTAGTGGAAGTTGGCTATCTCCATCGTGGGTTTGAGAAAATGTGCGAGAGTGTGACCTGGACGAACGTTTTCCCTTACACCGACAGACTGAACTACTGTTCCGCCATCATGAACAATATCGGCTATGCCGAGGCGGTAGAAAAGCTGCTGGGTATCGAGACAACCGAGCGCTGCAAGTACATACGTGTTGTGATGAATGAACTGTCGCGAATTTCCGATCATTACACCAACATTGCGGCGGCTGCCCTCGAACTGGGAGCGTTGACGGCTTTTATCTATTTTGTTGAAACCCGGGAAATCGTTTGGGACCTTCTGGAAATGGTTTGTGGGGCCCGACTCACATCCAATTACGTGCGCATTGGTGGTTTGATGTGCGATATCCCCGAGAACTTCAACGAGGAACTTGAATCTCGTTATCCAAAACTGGATTCACTGTACGATGATGTCGATAAACTACTCACCAAGAACCGAATTTTTCTCGACCGCATGCGCGACACTGGAATTCTTTCCAAAGAAAGTATGCTGTCCTTCGGGTTCACTGGCCCCTGCCTGAGAGCAAGCGGTATCGACTACGACGTTCGAAAAGCGCATCCTTACCTCGTCTACGACAAACTGGACTGGGATGTTCCGATTGGTACGGTGGGAGATAATTTCGATCGCTACCTGGTTCGTATGGAAGAGATCAAACAAAGCTTTAAAATGGTCAAGCAGGCGATGAAAGACATGCCGGATGGACCAATCAACGTCGACAACCCTTACATGCGCCAGCCCTCCAAACAGGATGTTTATTCCCGAATGGAAGAGATGATCGCCCACTTCAAGATGACCATTGAAGGGTTAAAGCCTCCGGTAGGGGAAATTTACATGCCGACAGAAGCTGCGAACGGTGAACTCGGTTTTTATCTTGTCAGTGATGGCGGTGGTAAACCCTACAAATGCCGCGTACGCCCTCCATGTTTCACCATGACGGCAGCTATGGAAGAAATTTGTAAAGGCTCCATGCTGGCCGACATCATCCCCACTTTCGACATGATCAACATGATCGGTGGGGAATGCGACCGATAGTTTTTTCCTGCGACAAAAGCTTCAGACCTCTTTAAAAAAATTGATTCTGTAGCGATCATTTTCTTTTCTTCAACGTCTCCCCATTCACAACCAATTACCGCTTCCTACAGGAGCTTTCCGCTCCCTGCCCTATGCCCAAAACCCTGACTAAACTTTTGTTCCTCGCCCTCGGGGTTGGCCTATTCACCTGGGCTGTGCTCACAGTCGACATTAAAGGCGTCCTCGGCTTGATTAGTCAGATGGGTTGGGGGCTTTTCTGGGTCTTCGCGATTTATAGCATTGTCACCTGGGTCGACACCATATCCTGGCGATACGCATTTAAGCCAAATGAAGCTGAGATGCTTTCAATATGGAATCTTTGGAAAATTCGCCAGATCGGGGAAGCTTTCAACATCATCACGCCATTTGGAACTGTTGGAGGGGAACCTCTTAAAGCTCAATTGATAAAGGACCAGCATGGCCTGACCTTTAAACAGGGAATTGCCACTCAGGTGATTGCCCGCACTACCTTCCTCGGAGCCCTGATCGCTTTTATGATACCGGGCATTATCATCCTGATTCTGTCCGATACCGCCACTGATCGATTTAAAATTATCAGTTCCGCTTTACTGGTAGTATTCACCATTTGTATTTTCCTGTTTTTTATTTTTCAGGCTCGTGGAAGTCTAGGCAAAGTCACCGGTTGGCTTACCCGCCCTTTCCCCTCATTAAAGGGAAGTGATTTTCTTTCACAAATGAAAGACCTGGATGGTTTGATGTCTACTTATTATCGAGATCACGCCGGCCGACTGTGGAAATCGATCCTGTTTGCTTTGGCGGGATGGATCATAGGTCTTGGAGAACTTTATGTGACTCTGTATTTTTTGGGAGCAGAGGTCAACTTTTTTGACCTTTGGATAATGGAAGCCGTTTCCCAACTCATTCGAGTATGCAGCTTTTTTATTCCGCTCAGCCTGGGCGCACAGGAAGGTGGATTGATCCTGATATTTTCTTCAATAGGTTTTACACCAGATCTCGGACTTGCCGTTTCATTCGTCAGGAGAATTAAAGAACTATTGTGGGTGGCGCTGGGTTTGCTATTAGGAGGGGGAGCCCTGTTTAAATCTAAAACCCCAGCAAAATAGTTGCTGGGGAAAAAGAAAAACCAATTGGATTTAAATCACATCGCGATTGACGCCTTTATCACGGCCTTTCATATGCCATGGAGTTCTATCGACAGACTTTGTAAACACGTCTCCTTGTTGAACCAGCCCATCGTGGGGGGTGCGAATGGTCCCAACACGTTTATCCTTCAACTCTTTTATCGCCTGTTCAATCAACTCTTCTTCAAAAGATTTCTCACCAGGGTCTGCCTTTTTCTTCCCTTTTGATGGGACAGCATTTTTCTGCGCTGTGGCGGGTTGTGCAGGAGATGTCGTTGTTGGGGCTGATGCTGTTGCCGGTTTTGGGGCTGTCGGTGTTTGTGGGATTCCTGCACTGGGTGCTGTTGCTTGATCATTTGAAGGCGTACCCGCCTCTAACTGATTATTTACGACATTGGCTTGAGCCGTTTCGACAGGACTATCCTGAGATTCGCCTTCCTCTACAGCCTCTGCTTCTTTCATCGATGTTTTGAAGTTGCGAATGCTTTGCCCAAAAGCAGACCCTATCTGGGGCAGTTTACCCGCACCAAAAATAATCATAATTATGACCAGAATTACCATCAATTCCGGGAAACCAATGCCCATCATGGCGTTTTCTCCAAAGGGTGTTCGTTTATTTATTCAATTACCTGTTATTGACGAAGGAATTATAGCACAAACCATGAAACTCAACATGCCTTCAACGGCTTTCCCCTTAAAAATTCAAGGTATTAAGCTGGCAATGATAAATAAAAAAATCCGGCCTTTGCTAACATCAGCAGGGCCGGATTAAATTTTTCTACTCAGAAATTAATCAGTGACCAATATGAGCGTTGAGAATCGGAGAATTGATAATTTTTTCGTTCCCCTTGGCATTCTTTTTTGCAGCCTTAAAGTGCATGGTCGCTTCCGCGTGTCGGCCCATTTTATCAAGAGCAACCGCTTCGTTAAAATGAACTTCACCAATGGATTTATCGGCAGCAGCAGCTTCCTCAAAATGTTTCAAGGCAACATCGAAATGGCCCATTCCAAAATGTTTGATACCTTCTTGATTATGCGTATTAGCATCGGCATTAGACCCAGCTGGCAATGCCATTGGTCCTTCCCCTGCTAACACGGTTACTGGAATGATCATCAGGCTCAATGCCAGAAGTAGAATGGTCAGACGTTTCATGATTTTGTCCCCCAAAGGAAAAAAATGTTTAATTACGAGCTACGGTCCTTTATTGATTACCACCCTACCTCTATTATGCCTAAAATGAGCACCCCGATGCAATGGGCAGTTCTA
>JAJDAX010000178.1 GCA_029261615.1 Nitrospinaceae bacterium | reverse complement strand
AAAAGATGCAGCATAAATTAAGACCGATAAAATTAATGGAGCAATACTCTAAGCTTAGAGAAGCTGACTTGATTGATTTTATTTCACGATTTCATGAAAATGAAGGACATGTACACAGAAACTGTCCGGTTTGTTCTTTAGATCGGGCGTCCAAAGCTTTTGAAAAAGAAGGGTTTGATTTCGTCACTTGTGATGACTGCGGTTGTTTATATGTCAACCCGGTTCCAACGGATGATTTGTTGACCATGTATTATGATGGTTTCAGTTCAATGGAATTTTTCCATGAAAATATTCTGAAACCAACTGAGGATGAAAGAAAAAAAATTTTTCACCGCCGGGCCCAGGACATGAAGCCCTTTGTGAAGCCTGGTGACAAAATCCTGGAAATCGGATCTTCGATAGGTTTTTTTATCGAAGCCGCTTTAAAGGAAGGCTGGGATGTCTCGGGAGTAGAAATCAATTCCAATTTAGTTGAGTACACTAAAAATAAATTTGGTGTCCAGATATATCAAGGTATGTTTGAGCATGTAAACTTTGATCATTGCTATAATATGGTAGTGATGTGGGAGGTTTTGGAACACATTGTCGAGCCCTATGGCTTGTTGAAAAAAATTGCTCAGGCATTGCCTCAGGGTGGTCGATTTGTCGGAACCTTGCCTAATATTGACGGTATCGAGTTTAAGGTTTGTGGAAAAGACCACGAAATGATAGAGGCCCCGGGGCACTTAAACTATTTCTCGATTCAGACTCTTGAAAAGCTATTTGACCGAGCCGGGTTCAAGCTGGTTTTTTATTCGACACCAGGGATTTTGGATTTTATAAACATAATGAATGATATACATAAGGGAGAGAGCGGTAGTATTGGTGACTCTTTTCTGACTCAATTGCAGGGCTCAATCCCCAAAGAGGATTGGGATGAGGTGGATGCCACATTGACACGGGTGATTCAGAAAAATAAACTTTCGGGAAATATTTTCATTGTAGCTGAAAAGCTGTGATGTTACTGGAGCAGGCATGGTAAAGGTAATTTTAGAAAAAGACTTTTTAGCAGAGAATTTTGATTCGCTGACATTTTATGACCTGTTGCCAACCGATGATGTGAATATTTCCCATCAGGGAGTAAAGGAGCCGGTCAGTAAACTGGCATCAAAACTAATTCAGACAAATATTGAGGATATTCAGATTGAAGACCTGAATGATCTGGCCATCGGTCTGGTAAATGGCTGCCCTTCCTTTAATGAATTTACTGAATGGCAAACCCTTGCTGATCAGATGGCCATACAGTACTCGGAGTTGCTTTTAAATGAAAATGAACGAGAACTTCGCATGAAGTTGTCACGAGTAAATTATTTTATTCGTGCATTGTTGGATGAAAATATCGTTGTTGATGGAGTCGATGAATGGTTCATTCAGGCCAAGGGGCCATGGGATTTTATTAAGCAGAACGGTAAATTGATGTGGATTGATTGCGAGGAAAGTAGCTTAAAGGTTAAGAGTGACAGTGGTACTTCAAGTTACACTTGTGGGCTACCTACTCAAATTGACAGACTGGCTGAGACAGAAGTTGGAATCGGATCTCACTATTCTAATGGCGGATGGGTCCTCAATGGCGCAGGTTTAAAGGAAATTTCTCATTCGAAACCGATAGTTACCTTTTTTGTATGGAATGGCGCTACCTGTTACCTGGATGTGGATGGCTTGATAATTGAGGTAGGAAAAGGGGTTGTTGGTCAGATTGACTTGCCCTTTACGATGATTCATAAATGTCGTTTTTTTGAGGATAAACTGGTTTTCTTTGACTGGAGTCAGCCTAAAAAAGGATATATTTATCATCTGGACACAAGAATAGGTGAATGTCTTGATTTGGATGCTGTTATCGTTTGTAACGATATTTGTTTCCTCTCGGACTTCTACTACCTGATTGATAAAGAACAAGGCCATTTATTTAAATACGATCGTAAATTTAATTTGGTAGGCAAGGAATCGGGGCTTGGTCGTGGAAAAGGCAAACTTTATGATCCAATATCTATCAGGCCGGTGGATGGTGAACTACAGGTTCTCAATTGGTTTAGTGGGAAAGTTGTTAGTTTCAAAGGGTTTGCAGGGAAGAGCCAGATGAGTGAGAGCAGGATAGGGCATCAACTGAATGAACATGCCAAACTCCTCTCAGAGAAATACCTGGACGTTGTTTATAACGAAGAAGTAAAGCCTACCGGGAAATATCCAGATATTCTTGCCAAGTGGTTGTTGGAAGCTCATTTGAAAAAAACAGGGCGTTTGCTTGATATAGGGTCTGGACGCGGGGAGCATTTAAAAGCCTTTTCCAAATTGGGCTTTGAAGTGGCCGGATTGGATATTTCAGAACGTGCTGCAGAAATGTGCCCTGAGTATGATGTGAGGATTGCAAATATTGAGTTTGAGGAAATGCCCTATGAAAAAGAATCATTTGATTTTATTTTCAGCAAATCAGTGATTGAACATACTTATCAGCCTGCAATGATGCTCGATAGAATGTTGTCTGCACTGAGGCCCGGGGGAAAAGCAGTTGTGATGACTCCAAGTTGGATTCACACGTATAAAGTGTTCTATACGGAGTATACACATGTGAGGCCTTTTACAAAGCAGTCGCTTTATGATGCCATGAGAATGGCGGGCTATGAGAATGTTGAAGTGGATTACTTCTATCAACTACCGCTTGTTTGGAGACAAAAATGGCTGATGCCATTTGTTAGATTTCTGGGCATGATGCCATTGCCATACCGCCCGATTCAAAGTGCACCCTGGCCTGATGGCTTGAATAAAATAATAAGGTTTACTAAAGACGTTATGTTGATCGGGGTTGGCACAAAGAAAGATTCTGCGTGACCAAATTGATTAACCTGGATAGTTAATTAAAAAAATTAAGATTGAGCCGCTTTAATTTTTTTCTCCAAAAGATTCGATGACAGTCACGATCTTCTCGCCAGCTCCCACGCTCTCTTGTGCAAGTGCTAGGCGGTTTGTTCTTAGTTTTTGAGCTCTGGGGCTTTGACCCAAAAGTAATTCTTCCAACCCCTCCTTAAGCTCATCGATCGAGCCAAGAACCAAAGCCCCAACATCCTCTGAATAATCCACATATTTGTCATACTGCGACATTTGCAAGATTATGACGGGTTTTCCCAATAGCAGGGCTTCATAAGCGACGGTTGAAGTGCATGTGACCACAACATCGGCGGCAAGAAGAGCATCAATCAGAGGCTCTTCTCTTGGGCTTAGCATTGCACCATCAGGAATAGGCTCCTTGGAGGGGTCTGTGCTGCTGGGGTGCAAACGCACCAGCAAGTGGCAGTTTTTTAGAGACGAGCAAATATCATTCAGCTGAGATCGGATCAATCTGGGTAGCTCGGGATTCGCAGGTTCGGGTTGATCTGCCCATAACACTAATTGGGAATGATCCGACAGCCCTCGTGAATTCCTCAGTGACTTGCGTGAGTTTTCAGGAGCACTGAAAAGTTCCTCAAATGAGGGATTGCCAGTCACCACAACACTTTCAGAAGAACGTCCTGCCTTTACCAACTGACCTTTTATGGTTGAGTTGCATACACACATGACCGAACCATTGTCCTGTCGGGAAAGGTAGTGCATCCCAATGTGAGGGAAAATAACAACACTGCATACACTGGGTATCCCAAGAAGATTGGCCGCGTTTAATGCCGCTCTTTCCATACGAGGTGAGTCCGTTGCCAATACAACATCCGGCATTTCTTTTTTTAGGACTGAAGACATAAACTGGATAGGTAAAAAGGAGGCCAGCCCTTTTTCGTTGTACATATCTTTGGCCTTTTGTTCGCCATGGGTCCTGACCAATTCAGCATAGGAGATACCCAGATAGGCAATAGACTCTTCTTCTGAAATCCCAATTCCATTCGTATGATGTTTTTTCAGCAATGATGTTCCATATTCTTGAAGGTCGCGGCTATTCATGTCGACGAAATCAATTATTCGCTTATGCTTAATCCCCTCTCTATCCAATACAGGTCCTGCCGTAGTCAAGCCAATCATGACGCACTCATGGCCTCTCGACATGAGTTGCCTGTAAAGAGGTATCACTAAAGCGACATGGGCACCGCCATAACAAATCATTAATATTTTCACCAATCCTCCAATCTACTGCAAATAGATTTCAAGTTCTGATATCCATTTAGGGCCACTCTTATCTGGCTGATAAAACTCAAATTTGTAATACCGGTTTATTTCAGTGCTTTTGATATAGAATTCACTGAATTGTCTTAAGCCCGATGCGAGATTTACAGCCTCTCTTGAATCAATCAGGGACCAGGATTTTCCATCTTTAGATCCAAAAACCTTCCATTGTCTTGGGCTGCCACCTGGGTTAATGTTCTCCACGCCCGAGATCCGGTAAAGCTTCACCGGCCTTTTTGAATCAGGCCCCAAATCCACTAACACTCCACGAGAATCATTGAATTCAGCAACCTGAAAATATGATCCATGGTTGTGATCGAATAATTTGTACACTGAACTGACGTTGCTTGAAACTCTTTGTTGTGGATAGAAATCGCTGGCCAGTTGCAATGATGCATGTGCCGCAGCGTTACCGGGCAATATTAACCTGATGCTGGAAACCTTATTATTGGGAAAATCGACGTCTATTGTTGCGATGTCATTTCCATATGTCCTGGCATTCTCTTTTCCTCGCAGGATTTCCCCTGTGTTAAAAACCAACTCATACTCGACATCGACGATTAGTTTTTCCGCCTCTATATGGGGGATTTCCAACAAAAAACCCGATAAAGTAATTCCACTCTTTAAATGAGGAGTGAAATTCATAATATAAAAACCGTCGTTTTTTAGTGTGTTTTTATCAATAGATGTCTGTAAATATTTTGGATTCCAAACATCATCCCTCGAAACTTGATGCCATTTTAAAAGTCCTGCATCTGCCGCATTAAATGTTTTCTTTTGCGCCCCCACCTTCACAAAAGACACGGTCGGCTGAACATTTTTTACTACCATCCAGTTTCTTGGGAGAGTCATGCTGGGCATTCTTTCCCAACCGCGGTGATGGTTGTATTTCAGTCCCTTTCTTAAATTGGGGTAATTTGGGTCGTTAATGGAACTCCAAAGAACCCAGCTGTCGTCAATATTAGCCAGGGAGTCAATATCGTCTTTTAGTAAAAAAGCGGAATCAACTCCATCATCAAACCGGCAGAGATTCTTAACCAGAAATTTAATTCGAGGAGAGTTCGTGTATACCGCTTCTCCTTGATGATGCTTAAAACAAAATTCCACCGCTGGAAAAGCAAAGCTCGGGCTTGTTGCTAAAGCCCATAATAGGGCTCCTGTTGATATGCCTGTGATCGAGGTTTTGAAAAATAAAGATGATTTCATGCCGGGCTCTTTTTCAAGCGGATCCTTTGTCTCAACTATAGAAGCCGTCAATCCTAAAAGACTGAATACAAATAAAATTATCAGGTTTCTTTCCTGGGGAAAGAAAAAGGAACTTGCCAGGTAGGCAATAATTCCTGAAATAAATGAACATAAAATCCAGGCTGTCGGACTGGAGGGTTCTTTTATGATTTTTTGAATTGCCAGTTTTAAAATCAAACAGACAAAAATAACAAGCATGATCGCGGCAAGTCCTCCACCCATAATAAAAATATCCGGGAGGAGAGCGTGTGTGGAATAGGTGTTTTCAATCCCTCCAAAAGCAGTTCCAAATAATGGGATCTTGGCTGTTCCGACGCCTTGTCCTATTAAAAAGGTCTCGATAAATAGAGGAAGGCCATTCAAAAGTAGCAAGGAACGTGATTGATTCGCTGTGACCATGTCAACAGGAGCTGATGCAACTTCATCCTCTGGGGCAATTTCATCTATTGTTGAGACGGGAGAACCAACCCAGGGATCCACCACAATGGCATTTAAGGCATTTTGATTTGATTGCTGCGAAGCGATTGCTTGCTCAGTAACCGTTTTTTGTTTAGAAGTGGTC
>JAJDAX010000177.1 GCA_029261615.1 Nitrospinaceae bacterium | reverse complement strand
TCCAATCCTTCGCACGCATCTCTCGGAAATCTGATCGCCGCAGGTCCTGGGTGATAAATTGAGGTCTTCAACATATCTCGTAATTCGTTTTCGTCTTTCGGCCCCATGATAACCATGTTGGGCAATGTACGCAGGTAGGCGATATCGTATAGCCCCTGATGCGTTGCGCCGTCTTCACCAACGATACCTGCGCGATCCATGGCAAAAGTCATGGGAATATTCATCAAACAGACATCGTGCACCACCTGATCGTAGGCCCGTTGCAGAAATGTAGAGTAAATTGCCGTCACCGGCCGCAATCCATCCAGGGCTAAAGCACTGGCAAAATCGACCGCGTGCTGTTCGGCCATCCCGACATCAAAGGTTCGATCCGGAAATACTTTTTCAAATTTCGCAATTCCCGTGCCATCCGGCATTGCAGCGGTGATGGCGACGATATCTTCATCTGCACGAGCAAGCTCAATGAGCGCATCGGCAAATATCGCGGTATAAGCCGGATTAGCACTCTTCTTATGGAATTCGCCGGTTTCGATATTAAAAGGTTTTGCACCGTGCCAGACATCAGCTTTATCTTCGGCAACCTTATAGCCTTTGCCTTTTCGGGTGATGACGTGCATCACAGTGGGCCCATCAAGATCTTTGATGGTTTCAAAAGTTTCAATCAGGCCCTGTGTGTCGTGACCATCAATTGGCCCGATGTAACGGAGCCCCAGGTCTTCAAACAACCTGCCAGGAATGAAAATCCCCTTGATCGTCTCATCAAGTTTGTGCGCGTATCGGGAAATATCTTCACCGATTCCCGGGATAGCGAGAAGCAACTCATCCACTTCCCTCTTGATTCGTGTCATCCACTGCCCGGTCATGATCTGACTCAAGTGAACCGAAAGTCCGCCAACATTCGGGGCAATCGCCATTTCATTGTCGTTAAGAACAACGATCATATTAGACTTGATGTGGCCAGCGTGATTGAGGGCTTCAAAGGCCATCCCTGAAGTGAGGGACCCATCACCAATTACGGCGAGCACCTTATTATCTTCTTTCTTAAGATCCCGGGCTTTTGCAAATCCCAGCGCTGCCGAGATAGAGGTACCGCCGTGCCCTGTGTTCCAGCAATCATGATCGCTTTCTTCACGTTTGGTGAAGCCGGACAAACCTTCATACTGGCGTAGAGTGTCGAAACGTTTATTCCGCCCTGTCAGCAATTTATGAACATAGGATTGATGCCCAACATCCCAGACAAACTTATCTGCGGGAGTATTGAATACATAATGCATGGCGAGGGTCAGTTCCACGACACCCATATTTGATCCCAGATGACCACCTGTCTTGGAGATGGTCGAAAGCAAGCGGTCACGGATTTCTCCGGCCAATATTGCCAACTCATTCTCGTTGAGCTGCTTAATGTCGCTTGGGCTCTCGATTTTATCGAGGATTTGGGTCATGCATTCACCCTGTTTAAAATGTGCGTTCAACAAAAAATCGTCCGATTTCCCTTAGAGGGTCGGCTCGGTGGTCAAAAGGTTCGAGACAGCCTATGCCTTCTTCAACCAAATGCTCGGCCTTTGCTTTGGAAGCTTCCAGACCAAACATGGCCGGATACGTTGCTTTATCTTTGTCTTGATCACTCCCCACATCCTTACCTAGCTTCTCCTGATCACCGGTAATATCCAGGATATCGTCAATGATCTGGAACGCCAGTCCAATGTGAGCTCCAAAGCGGGACAAAGCTCCAAGCTCCACCTCGGAAGCCTGGCTCAGTATGGCACCTGCACGGATACAGGCCTTAAAAAAGAAGCCGGTTTTGTAAATATGGATGTATTCAAGAGTTTCTGCATCAATGGCCTCCCCCTCGGATTCCAGATCCACCACCTGACCGCCGATGACACCCGTTGAGCCTAAGGCTCGAGCCAGTTCATTGGCCGCCCGCAGGATGTTCTTGTGCGGGATATTTTCCATCATGACCGCCTGGGTCATGATCATGAAGGACTGTGTCAACAATCCATCACCAGACAAGATAGCGATGGCCTCGCCAAATACTTTGTGGTTGGTGGGTTTCCCACGCCGGAGGTTGTCGTTATCCAGTGCCGGAAGATCGTCGTGAATCAGGGTATAGGTGTGCAGGAGCTCCACCGCCACCGCAAAAGGTAAGACATTTTGACGGTCACCACCCACTGCTTCTGCAGACGCGATCAGCAATGCAGGCCGTAGCCGCTTCCCACCAGCGAAAACGCTGTAATGCATTGACTCGTGAATGCTT
Organism: Nitrospinaceae bacterium; assembly: GCA_029261615.1. The sequence goes on along the minus strand of JAJDAX010000177.1, from coordinate 722 downwards.
TCCGGGAAAGTCTTCTGGCCGGGTAGAAATTGACCAATGGACTGGTCAATAAACTGCTTACATTCGGATAGGTATTGCTTGGCGGGCAAATTGACTCCCTTTGCCTAATGGAAACCCGAGAAAACCACGGTCAAAACCGTCAGCATCTTAACAAAAAAATAGTAGCACAAAATCCTTGTCAGTCAACCTTAATCGGAAACGACAAAGAGCCCAAAGCTATTATTTTTTCAATGGTTGGACCATCCTCCCAGCATTCCTGAACCATGTGCAATAATGTTAAAAAATACAGCCGAAATCAAAAACATCGCTCCTTTTTCCAGACTCAAAACAGGTGATTTAGGCTAATAAAATTAACCCTCTTGAGTGCTAGTCGGCGCCTTTTCTCTGCTGGTTGCTGAATGTACAGGAGGGCGATCTGCCAAGTAAGCCCTGATTACCTCCCTTTAAAATTACTCGGACTCGGGCAAAATACTCAACTTTTCATGGACAAAACGTAAGTTTTGCTTTCAAATTGATGGTTGATGCCGAAATTTCGGTTTTCTCACATCTTATAACCCCGTAGGCGCGATTTTTTAGTATTATTTAATTGTTTTGCAATGAGATAAGGAGTTTAGAATGACCACAGCCTGGGTCGGCTTCCTCTGTTTAGCTATTTTCATTTTCAGTTACTCTTTGGTCATTGCCGAAGAGCATATTCATTTACGGAAATCAAAACCTGTCAT
>JAJDAX010000176.1 GCA_029261615.1 Nitrospinaceae bacterium | reverse complement strand
CCGGGGCATATCGGTTTAAACACCGTCCCCGGGTTCTCTATACGGTGACACAGTTTACAATTCTTAGCGCTGAACAATTTCTGCCCGATTGCCGGGTCGGCCTGGGCCGAGGAGACGCCTGTCAGAAATGAAAGCACGATCATGTATTTTACCATTAAAGGAAAGCGAGGCATAGTCAGGTGAGTTGTCAGGGGCCCCGGGAGGGCGAATAGCCCCTTTGATCAGGACAGGAACAGTTAATTTTTAATTGTTCGAGGTTTTCTTCGAAAAGGCTATCATCTTGAAGGACTTGTTGCAATCCGTCATCTTGAGGCCACCCGGCTCAGGACCGGTGGGTTGGATTGTTTTTCATTATCTGGTGTTCCAGAGGGCATAAAAAACAATCTCCCGTCACCCCTACGCAAAGCCCCGATTGACTCGCCTTTGCCGGTATGGGACAATTCGACGCCCATGCCGAAACCCCTTATGTTTGAATCCGATAGCCCCCGGTTGTCCCGGTATTTACCGGGACTCTGCCTGTTTGTCTCGGGTGCCGCCAGCCTCACCTACGAATTGGTCTGGATCCGCCAGCTCTCACTGGTGTTCGGCGGAACACTCTATGCCATCTCAACAGTGCTGTGCGCCTTCATGGCGGGGCTCGCCCTGGGCTCCTGGTTGATTTCCCTATGGTTAAAACGAAGCAAGCCACGCAACCTGTTCCTTTTATACGGGACGCTGGAAGCCCTTATCGGGCTATACGGACTGGCCTTCCCCTGGCTGCTGGAAGCCACCACTCCCCTGTACCCCCTAATGGTCTCGGTCGCCGGCGAAGGACCGGGTCTCTACTTTCTGGAGTTTTTGTGGGGCACCCTTTTAATGCTGCCGTCAACATTTCTGATGGGAGCGACCCTGCCCGTACTCGGAACCTGGTCCGTCGGGCTACGAACCGATTCCATCCTATCCAGGGTCTCCTGGTTATACGGGATGAATACCGCTGGAGCCGTAGCCGGTTGTCTAATAACCCAGTTTCTTACTGTGAAGTGGCTTGGCATTGCCGGGGCCAATCTGACCGCTGTTGGTTTAAACATGCTGGTCTTTCTATTATGCCGACTGTTCAAACCCTCTAACGAAAATTCTTCATCGCAAAATAAACAAGCTCCCCACACACAGGATATTTCTGTTTCCACCAAAGGCAGTTGGTGTCTGCTCGGACTGTTCGCTTTTTCGGGGCTGGTCAGCTTATCGAGTGAAATTTTGTGGACGCGTGTTCTGGTCATCCCCCTGGGCTCCTCGCTTTATTCCTTCGCGTTGATCCTGGCCGCTTTCCTGTTTGGTATCGCTTCTGGAAGTCTGGCTGCCGACCGCCTTTTTAAAGGCCACTCGCGGATCAAAACATTTTTGATCCTTGAAGGGGGCCTGGGGCTTCTGGGTTTACTGATGATTCCTCTACTGGATCAGATCACCCCGCTCACTTCCTGGCTCGATGCTCACTTTTACGATTCCGAAAACACCGCCTTGCAAACGCTGACCCTTCGTTCTGCTGTTTCTTTCCTTCTCATGTTTCCACCAGCATTTGGATTCGGCCTGGTATTTCCCATCGCCAATCAGATTCATCTATCACTTTTCCAGAATGTTCCGACCACCCTTGGCGGCAGTTACACGGTCAATACCATCGGAGCCATTCTTGGCACGGTGCTGACCCCATTCGTATTTATCCCACTCTGGGGAATCGAACGCTCCCTGTTCATACTTTTTGGAAGCCTGTTACTTCTGGCGAGTCTGGCCCCACTATTTATTCAGGAAATAAAAAAACGGGCACGATTCCTGCCCACCCTGTCCCTTGTCATTCTCAGTCTGGGATACGGAGTTCTTCAGCCGGGCATCGCCACCGACCAGTTGGGAAAGAGTAATCTGTCGCGAATTGATCACGGTACTTCATCAGGTCAACTGAAACTGGTGGATTATCTGGAAGGAGATTTTGCAACATTGAGCGTGGTGGAAGATACGAGTCGCGAAACCCGTACTCTGTTCGTCAACGGATTCAGTACAGCCACCGTGTCCGAAAAATTTGGCGGCACCTCCTATATGCAGGCCATGGGGTTTGTTCCCATGATGCTACACCCGAATCCGAAGGATGCATTAGTGATGTGCTTTGGCACGGGCAACACTCTGGGAACAGTCGCCTCATTTCCAGGGGTCCGGGTCGATGGTGTGGAAATCGACCGCAACGTGTTGTCCATGGCACACTGGTTTTCGGAATGGAACGGAGATGTCCGCAACAAAAGCAATGTCACCTACCACATACAAGACGGACGACAATTCGTCCGCTGGAGCGAAAAAAAATACGACGTCATCACACTGGAACCGATGCATCCGGCTCACGCTGGCGTGGCGGCTTTGTATTCACAGGAATTTTATGAGCAGGCCCGGGCCCGTCTGCGGTCCGGCGGCATCATGATGCAATGGCTACCGCTGCACCTGTTAAGCGGGGAAGATTCCCTCGCAGTCCTGAAATCTTTTAAACAATCGTTCCCACACACTTCACTTTGGAACAGCTACCTGACCCGCATTGTCCTGCTGGTGGGTTCAGACCAACCGTTGTCCCTGAATCCGCAAAACTTTTTAAACCGGATGCAAAACCCGGAAATCGCCCGCAGCGGAAAAGAGATTGGAGTGCGGTCGTTTCTTGATTTTCTCGATTTTTATATCACGGACGCAAACAACCTGAACCCTGTTCTGGCCCCCGTGAGAACGATCACCGACAACCGTCCCCTTCTGGAACATTCAACGGTAAACCTTCTACCTCCTTTTGCCAGAGAAACAGACGAGACTTTTTTGAATTTTCTGCTGGGAAGGATCGGGGAGTTTCCCGCAATAGTCGGTCTTGATGGAGAAAATAAAGCACGGTTACAAAAAGAATTCGAAAAACGCACCGCTCAACGCCTATCCATTTTTTCTCAGCGCTATCAAGGACCTGGAGCTTCGGCCTTTCAATCAAAAAATTACTCTGATGCATTAAAGACGGTAACCACGTTTAAGAAAAAACGGGAAGGGCAGTGGATTGTGCTTTCCGATGATGGGTGGTCGATTGACCCGGATAGGAACTGATGAAGAACTAGCGGCGTTTCTTGTACTTCTTTTTGGCAGCGGCACTACTGAACATATCGCTTATAATATTGTATACGAACATTCCAACGAACAATAAAACCAGCCCCACTGCAGCATAGAGTACGGTTCCAAAAAATGCGCCAGAGGCTTCCCCTTTGTCAAAACCAAATACATTATCTACCTTGGCCTTGAAGGCATTAACATAGCCCATGACCCAATCGGTGACCCGGTTCCAGGTATCGCTGGCAAAATTCGAAGCATCGTCCAGTTTCTCTTTCGCTTTTTTGGACTTGTCGCTTTGGTTATTCTCACCTGTCGAATCACCCACCTGGGCAACTTGTGCCACTACCTCGCCATAGGCAACAGGCTCACCAAACGGCATTGACCACAGGATTCCCGTCAACAGAACCAAAACCGAAAAAATACAGGGTGATCGTTTCAAATGTCCCCCAGTCCACTAGCAATACATTGATGGAACGTTAACCATCTTGATACAACCCAGACAACTGTATGGGTCACTACATTATGATATCCTGAATTTTGGAAAAAGCCTCTGTTTTTTTTATACTTTCCTGAGTTTCTTCATTTAGACCATTGCCAAAAAGATCAAGATATTCGAGGCCTGTAAGGGTCATCGATTCGCTGAGGGCCTGGGCACCCTCCGCTCCTATCTGATTCTGGGCGAGGTCAAGACGCTTTAACTCGGACAAATACAAGGATTCAGATAATGCCCGTGCCCCTTCTGCCCCTACTTTGTTCTTCCAGAGATTTAGTTGCTTGAGCCGTGAAAAAACAGCCGAGCTCGCCAGCACCCTGGCACCTTCATCACCAATAGCATTCCGATGCAAATGCAAATTCTCCAGTTGAGTCAGAACCCGCGATTCGGCCAGCGCACGCAAGCCGTCGTCAGTGATTTCATTGCGCTCCAGATTGAGCTCTCGGACATTCTTCAATTCGTCATGCGTGGCCAGAAAACGCAGACCTTCATCTCCAATGTATTTGATATGCAAGTCCAGGACAGTACCGTCCTGGCTCAGGCATTGCTTCACCAGCACTTCGATGGGCTGGTCATTAAACGGCTGGTTCATGATTTACCTTTTCGTTTGGGTTGTTTCTTTTCAAGAACCTCGAGACGGTCGCGGAAAGATTTATTTTCCTTGAGGACGCCGTCGAGTTCATCGCGCAATTCCTTTAATTCTGCCGGTTTTTTAGCCGAGGCCAACAGGGCCTGCACCGCATCGCCGGCTCGTCGACACAACCTGCCATCGGCCTCGTTGGCTGCCACTTCCCGCAAAATCGAAAGAGCAGCCAAATCATCCATTGCCTGCAGAGCCTGAATGGCCCACAACTTGCCGCGAAATACAGCAGCAGGTGTACCACGTTTTTCTCTGGCAAACCGCCGAAAACAATCCAGGGCCTCTGCCTTGAGCTGTGAATGGTTTTTGGCCAATCGTGCCATCGCCATCATGGCAGCTCCACGGCTCATTTTTGCCGCCCCGTAATCCGCATGAGCCACCAGGGTCGGCCAGCAATCTGGATCTTCCAAAGCGCCCAAAGCCGACAGGGCAGCTGACTGCGCCATGTCGTTGTGCGAGGGACGGGACAATCCTTCTTCCAAAAATTTTCCAAGTTCCCGATCCTTCATTTTTCCGAGGGATCGAAATGCTTCCGCTTCAACACGGTAAGAAGCATCACCTGTCGCCAGCTTGAGCGCCTTCACAACTTTGGGATCATCTCTGAAGCTACCGAGGGCACGTACAATGCCGTGCCGGGTTTTGGGTGGAGCCACTTTCAATCCACGCAACAAACCATCGCGTGCCGAGTCCCCTCCGATTTTAGCCAGAGCCGAGGCAATCCGACAACCCACTCCCCAAAATGTTTCACGACGCAGCCGGTCCGATAACAGACGCACATCTTCATTCGATGGATTGCGAGTCAAAGTCTCCGCTGCCTGTATTCGACCAATAGGGTCGGCATCGCGTTTGAGTTGCTCACGCACCATCGGGCGCGGACACTCCAGTTTCACTTTTTTGCAAGGAACGGTATAGGTCGGGTCCAACCTTATATAAAGTGGCTTGCGTTTCAGCTTGAATAGGAACTTCTCTTCCTTTTTGGTGATGTTAAGGGGAAACAATTCTTCTCCCCGCTGGGTGTAAAACCCAACCTCCAAATCCAGATTGAAAA
>JAJDAX010000175.1 GCA_029261615.1 Nitrospinaceae bacterium | reverse complement strand
ACTGCGCACACCATAGTCGCCATGCTGCACCGCCATTTTGAACACCTCATCACATTGAGTCGACTCAAGACGGAATGCTGCCATGGCGGACACCACTTGCACCATGGGATCCTTGTCCACACAAAGAGGTGTCACACGACTGAGCGCGGCTTGCACAGGCAAGTGTCCCATCACCATGACCGCCTGCTTGCGAACTCTCGGGTTTTCGTGGCCCAGCAATTTTTCCAGAACACGTAGTTGCTCAATTTCTATATGTTCATCCAAAGCCTTGAGGCTGAAAATAACGATATCATCGTCCTGCTCTTCCTCCAGTAGCCTGATAAGATGAGAACGAGTGATGGGGATATTAATTTTACCAAGATAGGTGATCGCCTGATATCGACGAATCGCGTCTCCACCTTCAGCCGCTTTTAGCAAAACATCGAGCTGATCAGCATCACCAAGCGAATACAGGGCATAGGAACTGCCCAGCCGAACCATTGGATCGGGCGCTTCAAGCAAGGGGCGGATTGCCGACATCATGCGTCGATTACCCAATTCAGCGATAATCTCCAGTGCCGTTGCCTGTACCCAGACATTCGAGTCGTTGAGAAGCTTGAGGGCATGAAGAACCGCTTCGTCTTCGGAAACCTTGCGGAGTCCTTGAAGCGCAAACTGCCGGGTCGTAGGGAAAAAATCGCCTGTCCCTTTTTTTAATAGCGGCAATACCTCCAAGTCCTCCGAATCCCCCGCTGCTCGAACAGCACCACTCCTAACAAAGGCTTCATCGCTGGCCAAAGCATTTTGTAGAATTTTCAGACAATGGGAACGCAATTTTTCCAGTGAAGCCCTAAGCTCAGGCTCTGCCTGTAAACTGGTAGCAATGGATAAACTCAGGGCACCAGTCAATCCAAACAACAACAAATACTTTTTGAGTTTCATAGTTCTCCCTGAACGCCTTGTTCGGTACTTCCGGATATTGCATTCAATTCATTTTGCCAGCGTTCGCCCTTTTCCTGAATAAGTGACGCGTCGGTGGGTTTATTGTTGTTATTATACCCGCAACTGAGAATCCGGCACTTTTCAATCAGCGTTTCCAGAACCCAACTTTTTTGCTCCATAGAAATTCCTGGCTCTCTCAATATTTTTTCCATTGCATGGACACGAAATTGGTCCATGCCCCAGTATTTGCGCGATAACTGATCGCTATGCCCGCCGGTCTTGACGATCAATTTTTCTTCGATGAAATGGACTGGATGCCTAAGGGTCAACCGCAACCACAAATCATAATCCTCGCAGGCTGGAAGCGACTCGTCGAACAGTCCAATGTTTTCTAAAACCTCGCTCCTCATCATGATCGATGAAGGGCTGATGATACACAGCGGAAGACAGTTTCGGAACACCCGCCCTGAGTACTTGCGGTGTTTGTTCATCGGATTGACTCGAACACCGTTTCTAATCCAGATTTCGTCCGTGTAGCAGGCAGGACATTCAGGGTGTTGCTCCATCCAGTCGACCTGCGTGGCCAGTTTCACAGGAAGCCATTGATCATCTGAATCCAGAAAGCATATCAAGCTTCCACGAGCCTGCTCAATACCTCGGTTACGGGCGTATGAAACACCTTTGTTCTCTTCGAGCCTGATGTGAGACAGCCTGGAGTCCCCCTTGAGGAAATCCGCAGTATCGTCTGTCGATCCATCATCGACGACAATCAACTCCCAGTCTCTCAGGGTTTGTTTAAATACCGAATCAACGGCCACCTCTAGAAAAGGCCTCCTATTATAAGTAGGGATAATGACCGATACCTGTGGGGTCTTGGGATGTTTTTCCTGCATTCCACCAACTTCTGTAGGAGAGGCCTTTCATGAAGGGCTGGAATCCTGTATAGTGGACAAAACCCTTGACAATCTAACGATTTTCCCATAATAGTTAGGATTTCGCGAACGTTTTTAGTGCTCCGGCACAACTTCTGGTTCAGGTTCCTGAAAATTTCGTTCCCATAGGAATAATTGATGGATTTTAAAGAAGTCAGTGCAATTTTTAAAGACAATCTGGCCGAAGTAGAAAAATGTCTTAGAGACAACTACTTTTCCGATATCCCGCTTGTTCCGGGGGTAGGCGATTACATCATGAATGGTGGCGGCAAACGGGTGCGTCCCCTGCTCCTCATGATCTGTACACGACTTTGCGGCAACGATGTCGATGCCAAGGTCATTCGACATGCGACTGCAATCGAATACGTTCATGCCGCTTCCCTCTTGCACGATGATGTCGTTGACGAAACAACCGTGCGCCGTGGACGACCTACCGTCAACACCAAATGGGGGAGCGATGCCAGCATTCTGGTTGGGGATTTTTTAATTGCACGCGCCTTGTTGCTTTTAGCAGACGATGTCGATGAGGCCGTTTTTCGCTGTTTTGCCGAAGGTGCGAAGACACTTGTCGAAGGTGGTCTTCTGGAATTCACCCACGCCCGGGATATCAACGTTACCCAGGAGCATTGTCTGGATGTGGCCTACCGGAAAACAGCTTCCGTTATGGCTCTGGCCTGTCAACTGGGCGGCCAACTGGGCGCAGCACAGCCTGAAGTGGTCGAGTCGTTGTATGCATTTGGTAAGGATTTTGGCATCGCCTTTCAATTGGTAGACGATGCCATGGATTACGAGGGCACTCCTGAACAACTGGGTAAATCCCCTGG
>JAJDAX010000174.1 GCA_029261615.1 Nitrospinaceae bacterium | reverse complement strand
TTTCATTACAGCTTCTTTTGCTGCAAACCGGCCTGCGAAGTGTGGAAACGGATTGGAGCGTGCCCGGCAGTATGCGATTTCTTCTGCAGTGAAAATGCGTTCTTCAAACTTTCCTGAAAAGCGACCAATGGAGGTTTTGATGCGCTCTATTTCGATGATGTCCAGTCCGGTTCCAAAAATCATGATGATAAGTTCAGGTTGATAAAAAAATTATTAACTTTAAATTTGCTTCAAGGTCACGAGTCACCCAGAGTTTAAAAGGGGGGCGAGTTGATTGAGCAAATATTGTTGAACGATTGCAAACCTTCGAAAATCATTATAAGGCAGTTGGAACTTCTTGAGAAATGCCAAATGATGTGAGTTTTCAGGTCAGGTGAACAGTGTTTCAATAGATGAAGTCGGGATAACACCTTCCCTGATGATGCGGGGTGGAGAGGTTTCCGGGTCAACTACCGTTGAAGGTGACGTCGCCCCGGAGGGTCCCCCGTCAATCAAAAAATCCAGTTGAGAGGCCAGGATTTCTGGAATTTCCTCAAGGGTGGAGGGGTTTTTGCCCCCTGACAGGTTCGCGCTGGTTGCGGTGAGGGGGTGTCCGATTTTTTTCAGTAGCTGCCGGGTAAAGGATGAGCCCGGTAGCCTCACTCCAATTTTGCCTGTGCCTGCCGTTAGTGCTTCAGGAACGGTTTCCCGCGCTTGCAACAGAAGGGTGAGTGGTCCTGGCCAGAAATGGTCGATCAGCTTTCTTGCCCGATCGTTTATCTCAGATGTGAAAAGATCGAGCTGCGCCTCATCGTGTATTAATACGAGGATGGGGTGTGTTGCAGGGCGCTGTTTTAGTTGAAACAGTTTTTCGACGGCCTGGGTATTAAAAGGATCGGTGCCCAGTCCGTAAAATGTGTCAGTTGGAAATGCAATAGCGCCACTCTGGGACAGGGATTCTCGAAGTGATTCCAGAGAAGGTTGTCCGGTTTCAGTATTCTTGAAATCAAGTGCCAGAACGTTCGGCATTTAATTTTTCCTGTAGGGAGGCGCTTTTCTTTTCCACCTGTTTGGCTTGATCTTTTTTGAAGCGCTGTAATTTTGCAGTCAGGTCCTTGTCTGACAGTGCGAGTATTTGAACCGCAAGCAGTCCGGCATTTTTAGCGCCTGCTTTTCCGATGGCCATTGTGGCAACGGGAATGCCGCCAGGCATTTGAACTGTTGCCAAAAGAGAGTCCATTCCGTTGAGTGCAGAGGAATCGATGGGCACCCCGATGATCGGAATGATGCTTTCTGCTGCCAGTACACCGGCAAGGTGGGCAGCAGCCCCTGCTCCTGCTACTAAAATCTGAATGCCGCGTTTTCGACAGTCGCGAACGTAGGACTGGGTGCGTGCTGGCGAACGGTGCGCCGAGGAAACCAGGATTTCGTGCGGCACGCCGAACTGATCAAGAATTTTAGAAGTTTCCTGCATGATAGAAAAATCGGAGTCGCTTCCCATCAGGATCCCGACAACAGGTTTGGATTTTTTGGATTGTTTAGGCAAGGTGTTTCTCCCGTTAGTTAAAGAGAGGGAATGTGAAATGGAAACTACCGGGTTTATAACAAGATTTCTGTGTCAGATCAAGTTAAGCGGAAACCGGAGAGCTGGATTCGGTTACTACCCGAAAACCGATAAATGAGGTGCGGTAGGTCGACAAAAATGCCAGGCGGCGCCAGCGGGCAACCTGCTGGAACCGGGTGAGGTACCCGCCTCCGCGTGCCAGTTTATAATCAAGATCTGCTGATCGTCCGGTCGGAGGTGGCCCATCCAGCACCCATTCATAGACGTTGCCAAACAAATCCAATGCACCCCCTGTGAACTGGTGTTCGGGAAAATGATCCACTGCGGTTGTGGTACCGATTCTGGATTCCTCAAGATTGCAGTGCTGCAACCCCTCCTCAAAATCCCAGGGCAGGTCCGTTTCAGTTGCTCCCAGGTTGCTGGCAAGGTATTCCCACTCGGTCTCGGTTGGAAGCCTCACTGTAAGGCCTAGCTGGTCACTTTTCCATTGGCAATAAGCGTTGACATCATTCCAGGTCACCAGGGTGACAGGGTGATTGAATTTGCTTTTTAAGGATTCTGTATTTCCATCCGGGCTCCACCAGGTAGCATCATTCATGGATTCCAGGGTGGGGGTGGATGTTGAGACACTGGACGGGTTGTCGTGATCTGGCAGCCCTGAAAAATACACAATGCCTCCGTGTCCCATCTCTGCTTCGGTTCGATATCCGGTTTGCAGAACAAAACGCATGAATTCCATGTTGGTGACTGGATACCGGCTCACTTGCAAGGAATGACCTATTTGAGATTTTTTTAAAGGAAGCGCGTCGCGATGATTTTCGCGCCCAATCCAGAACTCCCCGGGTTGGATTGTTATCCACTGATTCCAGCGCTCACTCCATTCGTCTAGAAACCGGGGAGTGATTTCCTGAAGGTTGCCGTCTCGAAACCGGGAGAGTCGGTGAAGCAGGTGTTCCCATTCATCCTGCGCCCGATCCTCAGAAAAACCGTCATCATGATGTTGGTCCGGTTGTTGAGAAGGAGCAGCCTCAAGCTTGAGGCCGCCAAGGGCTTGTTCGCGAATGTATGTATCGGATAATTCCTCAAACGCCTGGCCGATTTCATTCAGCCGTTGGTGGTAGTGTGTCATGTTTTCGAGGAAGGATTTCATTGACTGGCGCTCGTTTTGTTTCAGGTCTTCGCGCGACTCGCGAAGTTGGATGCTTTCATTTTGATAATGCTCCACACGGTCACGCAAATCCTTTTCAATGGATTCCATAAACTGCTGGTGCTGTTTTATTCGTTCTTCAAGTGTTTGCTCCATGGAAGCCTGACTTGCTTGCGTGGATTCAGCTTCTTCCTCAAGATGATTTTTTATCATGACCGCATCGTTTTTTACGTTCTGTATTTGTTGTTCAAATTGCTCAAAATCGTTTTTCTGAAGTGTCAGCCTGTGTTCAAAAGTAGATTTCAATTCGTTAAAAAAAGTACGGACCTCAGCTTGCAGCGTATCCTGTTCCAATTTGGTGGAAAGCAGTCCCTCCAGTTCCGACTGAATTGATACTTCCTGTTCCGCCCACTCCTTGCGCGCACGCTGAGTAGCATCCTGGTATTCCTTGAATAATCCCTGAAGTTCC
>JAJDAX010000173.1 GCA_029261615.1 Nitrospinaceae bacterium | reverse complement strand
AATGGAGTTGCTGGAAGGCGATCCGTCGCTTTTACAAGACGGCACCCTGTTGTGGAATCTCGACCCGTTACTAAGGCAGACTCAGCATAAATGGGAATACCGGCATCCCATTTTTCAGGAGTTTTTTGCGGGTCGCCATCTGGCCCGGAAACCGGAACGCGATGAAGTGATGAAAACCCGCGGACGCGATTTTCGCTGGGAAGGTCTTCTTAAATTCTGCATTGGATCGGTACACGGTTCTCTGGATGCGATTTACGATCTGTTAATCCAGACCGGGGCGTTGTTTCTAGCCGGCAACTCGCTCCCGGAAGCACGGAAACTTTCCGAGTCACAACGTATGTTTGTGGGGCAATTGTTAAAGTATCAGGACAGGGAGCAGTATCCTCAGTTTTCCCGTAATCGGCTGGTGCAGCCAGCACGGGTGATTAGCGCAATGGGTAAGGAAAAAACCCGCGAAATGATTTGCGAGCTATTGAAAAGAGAAAACCGAAACCCGCGCATTTTATATGGTGTGCTGGATTTGTTATGCGCTTTTCACAATATAAAGCTCATTGATGTAATCGACTGTCAGGATTTTTCTCCAATCCATGCACTGCCTGAGCTAGAGGGATTCCTTTCAGAGCGTAGTGATCAGGCGCAGGTGGATCAAAAAGTGATGAAGCGCTGGGGAGAGATGGTTACCGTATCGCGTGGAAAATATATCTATCAGAACGAGCGAGATGAGGAAGATCATGTGTTTTTACGAGAATTTTCTATTATGAAGTACCCGGTTACCAATGCATTATGGAAACAATTCGATCCTGATGGAGAATTGCGCTACCCCAGGTTTTCCTATGCTGACGAACAACCGGTGATTGGGATCAATAATTATGAAGCCACCATGTTTGCTATGTGGATGGGGTTGCGTTTGCCTACAGAAAAAGAATGGGAGAAGGCCGCGAGAGGCACGGACGGTCGCGACTACCCCTGGGGTGATGCACTTGGATACCAGTCAGGCTTTACCAATACGGCTGACTTTGTACTCGGTCGGACCAGCCCGGTAGAAAGTTTTGAAGATGGATTGTCGCCATACGGCTGTTACGACATGGCGGGCAATGTCTGGGAGTGGTGTGTCCAGTTGTATTCCTCGAAATTCAGTACACAAAAAGTGGTCCGTGGAGGGGCCTGGATGAACTATATGGTGCACGCCAAATGCGTATTCAGGAATTCGTTTGATCCAGCGGAACATCATCCCGGGGTCGGATTAAGGTGCGTCAGCCCGGATGTGGCAGAGACGGAAGATGACGAAGAGGAATGAGGAACGAAAATTGAAATTCAAATGGATTACCGATATTACATCTCAAAACTAGTCACCAACGACCGCTAACTATAGGTTTTCCTTGACATTTTGGGACCCAGGTTTTTAATATTATAAAGTTCTCCAATAACAGGAAAGTGTTTGCCGGCATTCAATCTACCGTGTGCAAAGCCTTGATTTTCAGGAAAATATTCCGATAGTTAGAGGAGGCTTCTTGTTTTTTTACAGGGAGGGTAGGATGCTGTCGTTTTCCTGACAACATTTTCAATAGCTGTAACAGAAAAGTTGGTATATGACAGTCGAGATTAAAACCAAAAAAATCCTTTGTATTGATGACGATGCTGCCTTGCTAAAGGTGGTGAACCGGATTTTATCGAAGCATTTTCCCCCGGAAGTTCTCGAAATTCATGAAGCCAATAATGGCGAGCAGGGAATAAAATTGATCCAAAACCTACACCCCGACATTGTCCTGTCGGATATTCAGATGCCTCAAATGGATGGTCTGGAGATTTGCCGTCGCGTAAGGCAGCATGGGATCCACACTGCGATCATTTTGATGTCGGCATATGATGTTGAAGCAGACAATGCCATTAAAGCAAGTGAGGCAGGAGCGGATGCCTTTTTATCCAAGCCGATCAAAAAAGGGGAACTGTTATTCGCGGTCAATTTCGTCCTCAGGGTGGCGAGCCTGGGTGAGGCCATCACCACGAAAAACCAGCAGCTCGAAAAATCGGTCGACCAACTCAAGCAGTATCACCAGAAATTGAGCGGCTTGAACGAAGAATTGAAATCGGACAAGCGGCGGCTGAATGAAAACCTGAAGGAAGTGGTTCAACTCAATAAACAGTTGGAGTCAAAAAACAGCCAGATACTTTCGATGAATGAAGAATTGTCGGGACGTTTCGATTCTACTGTCAGCCTTCTATCCAACATCATCGAACTGCATCAGTCCGAACATCGTGGGCATGCCGAGCGGGTTGCCGGTATTTCCGTTTATATCGCAAATAAAATTGGGCTGCCCGAACAACAGATCCAGAACATCAAAACCTCAGCCCTCATTCACGAGTTGGGGATTGTCAGTCTGCCAAACGAGAAAAAAGTCGAGGAAGCTACGGATGAAATGAGCAATCGTAGCGTCACTCATCATCCTCTTGTGGCGGAAATGCTGCTCAAGTCTTTTCCTGGATTTGAACTTATTTCCAATATCATCAGACATTTGCATGAAAATGTTGACGGATCAGGAATTCCTGACAATCTTTCCGGGGACCGGATTCCGATTGGCTCGCGAGTGGTATCGCTTGCAAGTTATTTCGACCACGCCTTGATGACCGGTGGTCAGAATAAAATGGAGCAGGCGTTTGCGCGGGTAGAAGAGCAGGCTGGTCTCATGTTCGATGAAAAACTGGTCGGCGTGCTGGATGACTGGATGGATGAGCAGAATCCCGAACAACAACAAACGGTCGAATATAATATTTTTGCTTTGAAAGAAGGAATGGAACTGGCCTCGGATATTTATTCCGAGTCGGGGATCAACCTGTTAAGGAAGGGCACGGTACTGAAAAAGGACATCCTGAGCCGTGTTCTCAAGTTTCACAATGTGGACCCGATCCTGGGGTCGATCAAAGTTAAGCGAAAGTAGCCGGATAACATGGATATTACAAGTTTTATAGGAATCCTTCTGGGAATAGGCCTGGTCCTTTGGTCGATTCTGCTGAACAGTGGGCTGGATTTATTCATCAATATACCGTCTGCGGCTGTCGTCTGCGGGGGTACGATTGCCGCAACCGCTATTGCCTTTCCCCTTAACGAGTTGTTCCGGTTATCGGGGTTGTTTCTCAAGGTATTTGTGACAAAAAAAAAGGACCTGGTTCAATTGATCGACAGTATGGTCATGGTCTGCAACGTGGCACGCAAAGGCGGTGTTCTTGCGATTGAATCCAAGCTGAATGAAATCGACAATGAATTCCTGAAAAAGGGGCTGCAGTTTACGGTCGATGGCAAAGACGAAGCCACTGTCAGTTCTTTGTTGCGGGGCGAGATCAAGCAGATTCAGATGTCTCATAAAGATGGCTGGGAAATCATGAATGAAATGGGGAAGTTTGCCCCCGCTTTCGGCATGATCGGAACGTTGATCGGCCTGGTGCAGATGTTGTCTGCCCTGGACGATGTCAGCTCGGTAGGCCCAAAAATGGCGGTGGCGTTGATCACGACCTTTTATGGAGCCCTGCTTGCCAATCTAATCTTTATTCCCATGACCGTCAAATTGAAACGTCGCAGCGCGGCTGAAGCACTGGAGATGAATCTTGTGCTCGAAGGTATTATATTCATTCGTAAGGGGGTCAATCCCCGGTTTATGAAAGAGACGCTGGAAACCTATCTGGAAAATGCGCTGGGAGTGAAGGTCAAGAAAAGCGGCGATGGCGATGCTGCCAAGAAGTAAGATGATGGAGATCAGGGCCAATGGCTGAAGAAGAAAGCTCTCCGGAAGAAGCGGAAGATGAAGAGCATGAATGTGAGGAAGGCATCCCAGCATGGGTTATGACCTTCGCCGATCTGGTGACCTTGCTGATGGTGTTCTTCATCCTGCTGTTTGCCATGGGAACCATTGAGAAGGAAAAATGGAAACAGATCAAGGCCTCACTTAAATCCGCTCTTGGTACCGATGTTATTCCTGAGGCGGGGAGTCGTGTAGGGCTAGATGTTATAAAAGATCCCGATACCAAGCTTGATGAAGACACCATCACTGCGGTGGATGAAGTGGGTGCCATGGTGGCCAAGGAAGTCGAGGAGATCGCCTCCGAGGTTGAGGAGTTTGTCTATACAAACAAACTCTCCGGACAGGTGGAGGTCTCGTCGGATGAGCGTGGGGCGATTATCACCATTTCGGATGTCGTTCTGTTTCCTCCTGGACGTTCGCGCATGACCTTTGCCGGAAAGAAAACTATCGACCAGGTGTTTGACTTGCTACAACAGTTCAATTACGACGTTCGAATCGAAGGGCATACCGACAACAGCCCTATCCACACGGAACAGTTTCCTTCAAACTGGGAATTGTCAGCTTCAAGGGCTGCTGATGTAGCGAGGCTACTGGTGGAGTCCGGCTTTCCTCCTGAAAAACTCTCGGTAGTTGGATTTGCAGAGTTTCATCCCAAGGTCCCCAATACCTCTGCGAAAAACCGTTCGACCAACCGACGCATCGAAATCGTTTACCAGCGGGGAAGCATCCGCGGAAAAATGGTGGACGTGCTGCGCCGCCGTTAATATGTTTTTCAAGCATATTTGATTTATAATGACCTGCCATTAAATTGAAAAGCCGCTTCACCATTCTGGAAATCCCTTGAAAAAAGATCAGGAAAAAAAAGAGCAATGGATGCGTCGAGCCATAGAACTGGCTCGAAAAGGTGAGGGAAGAACTTCGCCTAACCCTCCTGTTGGGGCAGTGATTGTTAAGCAAGGGAAAATCCTGGCGGAGGGCTATCACCTAAGAGCGGGCGGACCCCACGCAGAAATCGAAGCGTTAAAGAAAGCGGGTAAGAAAGCAAAAGGCGCAACCCTCGTGGTGACCTTGGAGCCTTGTTGCCATTTTGGAAAAACACCTCCTTGTACGGATGCGATCATTGAAGCTGGCATTCGGGAAGTGCTGATTGGTGCACGCGATCCGAATCCAATAGTCTGCGGCAAGGGAAGCCGAAAGTTGAAAGCAGCTGGAATTAAGGTCGAGTCCTGGATTTTAAAGAAAGAAGTGGGTCGCCTGATAGAATCATTTTGTAAATTCATCAATACCGGTCAACCTTTTGTGACATTAAAGGCGGCAACATCTCTTGATGGTAAGATTGCGACATCTACGGGAGAGTCCAAATGGATAACGGGAGTCAAAGCACGTCAGGTTGTTCATGATTTAAGAAATCGGATGGACGCTATCCTTGTGGGTGCAGGAACGGTGGTAAAGGATGATCCTCGGTTGAGCGCACGTGTGAAAGGCAAAAAAGAGTATTTCCCTTTGCGCATTGTGATTGACCCAAATCAACGAATTCCTTTATCCTCTCAACTTTTTCAAACGGCTGTTGATCATCCTGTGATATCGGTCACACGGCCCTATAGCAATTCGAAAAGAAAAAAGGCGCTGGAAAAACTGGGTGTTGAGTTGATCGAGATTGCTGGGAAAAGCCGACGGATTGATTTTCAAAAAATATTGCAGAGTCTGGGAGGCCGGGGAATAGTCAACCTGATGATTGAAGGTGGAGCAGAGGTGAATGCACTTGCTCTGCAGTCTGGCATAGTTGACAAGGTCGTATGGTTTATTGCTCCAAAATTGATTGGAGGCAGAGAGGCTAAAAGTGGTTTTGACGGCAACGGAATACAAACTATCAATGATGCTATAACACTAAAAGAGATGACGGTCACTCAAATTGGAGAGGACTTAATGCTGGAGGGTTATTTGTAAATGTTTACAGGAATTATTGAAAACCGCGGTAAACTCGAAAAAATTGAACGGGATGAAAACAAGGCTCGGTTTGTCATCTCATTTCAAGAGGCAGTGGATGATCTTGAGTTGGGAGAAAGTATCGCTGTCAATGGCGTGTGCCTTACAGTGGTGACTCATGACGCGGGTACCTTTGCAGTCGACCTTTCTACAGAAACACTCAACCGCACTAGTTTCGACAAGGTGGGTGAGGGCGAGATTGTCAACCTTGAGCGGTCGCTAACACCGAATAAAAAAATGAGCGGCCATTTTGTGATGGGGCATGTGGATGCTGTTGGC
>JAJDAX010000172.1 GCA_029261615.1 Nitrospinaceae bacterium | reverse complement strand
TCTTCTGCTGTTGAAATAGCCAGGACGGCAAATGAAAAAGTTTCCAAACTGGGTGACAGCAGTGCGGAAATCGGCAATGTCATTAAAGTCATTAATTCAATCGCAGAACAGACCAACCTCCTTGCCCTGAACGCAACTATTGAAGCGGCCCGGGCCGGAGAAGCGGGTAAAGGTTTTGCGGTCGTCGCAAACGAAGTTAAGGAGTTGGCAAATGCCACCGCCAAAGCGACCGAGGAAATTAGCCAGAAAATTCAGGCGATCCAGGAAGACACAACCAACGCTGTGGATTCCATTGGTCAAATCACGGAGGTCATCAATCAGATAAGCGACATTTCGAGCACTATCGCCAGCGCAGTCGAAGAACAGACTGCGACCACCAATGAAATCGGGCGTAGTGTGAACGAGGCGGCACGTAGCAGTGCAGAAATTTCGGAGAATATTTCCGGTGTCGCTACAGCTGCCAAGAGCACAACGGAAGGAGCCACAGACACACAAACTGCGGCTTCTGAAATGTCCAAAATGGCAGCCGAACTCCAGGAACTGGTTGGTCAGTTTAAATGCTAACCAGGAACACGCAGCATTAGGAAAGGCGGGCCCGGTGGGCCCGCCTTTTTTTTTGAACAACACTGTAAACACCTTTTTTATTGACCTGCTGGCAACGGCATTTTAGTTTAACAATAAAAACTCCCCGTCTATTCTTCCATATTTTAAGGAGGACGCTTATGGAACTTCAACCAAAAACAAATTTTCAAGTAGCCTTGTTTGCCGGAGCCCTACTGGTACTCCTGATTCCCTCACCCGGTTTTGCGGACACTCTTTTCGCGAAAAAAGCAGGCACCAAAATCTACCAGGAGGCTTCCGCCCGCTCGAAAGTTGTCGAAACCATTGGAGCCGGAAAAGAGGTGGCGACCACCGGCACTGAGGGGAAATTTTTCAAAGTCACAACCCCATCAGGACAAAACGGATTTGTCTTCAAGTTCAAACTGGGCAAATCCGCCCCAGAAAATGGCGGGAATCTTTCTTCCCTTAAAGGAGAAAAAATGGCCGTTCGGGAATCAACATCCTCTTCCAGTATCCGCGGATTGAGCGCCGTATCTGAAGAGCACGCTGAGAAAAAAGGCATCTCAAAAGCTGATATCCAAGCCGTGAAAGACATGGAAAACTACAGTGTCCCTGCTAATGAGGTGGATCAGTTTCTGTCCAATCGTAAATTGGGAGAATATCAAGAATGAAAAAGAATGCCCTGTTACTTATGATCCTTGCTATCTGCAGCGGGTGCGTCGTCGCCGCCGCTCCTATCATTGAAGGTTACCAGGCCTACAGCCTTGGGAAAGGTGGTGTCATGGCTGTCGAGTCCATGAAGCCAATCGAACTGGAAGAGGAACTTGCTATTGGCGGCTCACTCGCGATCCAGGTGTTCAATCGCTTTGGAGGACCCTACAAAAATGACAGGGTCCAGCGCTACATAACGACTCTCGGCCAGGCTCTAGCGGATGTATCCGACCGACCCGGAATTAAATATTATTTTGCCGTCCTGAATTCAGAGGAGCCCAACGCGTTCGCGACCCCGGGAGGTTATGTGTTCGTGAGCAAGGGCCTTCTTAAGCTTGTAAAAAATGAAGCGGAGCTGGCAGGAATTCTTGGGCACGAGATCGCTCATATTACGCACCGTCACGCTTTACAAACCATTGAACGAAATAAGAAGATGGCAGGACTGGGTTCACTCACCATCGGTGCCATGGGTGCAGACCCGGAGTTGTTTGATGAAATTATTGAGCAGGCGGCCGACACCCTCTTTTCCCATGGATTGGACAAAGGGCTTGAGCATGAAGCCGATGAAGTTGGTACCGATTACAGCAATCGTCTGGGTTACCATCCAGAAGGTTTGAAAAACTTTTTGACAACCTTGAACGCCCGATCAGCACATGAGTCGGTTTTCTGGAGCACCCATCCGACACCTCAGGACAGGCTGGATAACCTGGCACAAAAACTGAGCCGATTCAGCCAGGGACTTTCGCAACCACAATATGCCGCGGAGTTTACCCAAATGGTTCAAGGCCAACTTTAACGACTGGTCAAATAGAGAAGGTTTGTTTTTAATATCAATATCGGAAAGCCAGCTGTTACCAATATAAAAAGGGAGCCCTTTTCACTAAAGAGGCTCCCTTTTTTAATAATAATTTTTGTATTTATGCTTATTTTGGTTTCGATGGTAACGGCACAGGACCTTGCAGGCTGTTGGCTTCAAAATGATTTGATTCAACCCGTGAATTAATATTCAATACGGTCCAGTTTGCATCGTGCGCAATTTTCAAACAAGCCTTCAAAGAACCACGGCAGGGCATGTAACATCCAGCCCAGTGGTCACATTTGACAAACAGCCAGTGGGTCATGTGGGGATTTTCATTCATTGGCGGTGTCACCACTCGCTGGTTTTTAATAGCGAAATCCTTGTCATCGTCCGCCAAAGCCACTGAACTGAACGCGAAGGTGAGAGCCAGCAATGCGATCCCTAAAAATAAAACCCGCTTATTTACAATCATGGTCCATCCCTTTCACCAGTTATTGCCTATTATTAGAGTGTTCGGTAGTAACAGGATAAATTAAAATGGTTTGCAGGGCAAGCAATATACCAAACTATTTCAATTACTTACTTTAGCAGAACCCACCCTACCCCCTGCCATGGTTCGTCCGACAACAAAATAAGCCGAAGTCTACCTCAAAACTCATTAGATTTTTTTAAAAATATTGCAATTTTAAGGTAAAGTACTTGAGTCAAATTATGAAAAAAGTCTCTAAATTATCAGCTGTTTGGTAAGCCCTTCATTTCCTTTTTAAACGAGACAAAGGGTTGCTGAATACAAGCGATTAGGCTGCCGTTTACATGAGGGTGATGGCCCTCTTAAATTATTCTTTTTCTGGCGGGTGTAATGAAACTGACTGATGGAGTCCTGGTAATTGATGATGACCAGACCACCCTTATTTTGATTAAACGGTATCTGGAAGGGAGTCAGTTCACCCTCCACACAGCAACTGAAGCGCGCCAGGGTTTACAGATTTTAAAGGAAAACCCCGATATTTCTTTGGTACTGGTCGATTACATGATGCCTCACATGACTGGGGTGGAAGTGTTGCATGCTGTTCAAGAAATGTCCCCGGAGCCTTATATACTCCTGATGAGCAGCCTGTCCAAAGATCAAATACCCTCTGGCCTCCATGCTGATGGCTTCATCAAAAAACCCGTTTCCAAAACCCGTCTTCTTGAAGTTATTGTTGAGGGATTGCAACTCTACGATCAACGCAAGACTGGACAAAAAGAAAGCCCTCTTCAAGAAGACGGCCCTGATCCAGTGGCCTGAACCCGCCTCCCTCCTTTATAAAGAATATATTCTAACCGCGAAGAGCATTGAGCTAAAAATCATTTGACCATCAGGGGCAGACTGAGTTCGGCGTGCCCCCGGCATCGGTGAATGTCAGTGTATTGCTGGTAATGGTGGCCGTGGCAGTTTCGCACGAGGTCCCTATAGGTGCAGTAAGCGTAGAACCGGCTCCCGAAATTGAGGTGAAATTCCCGTCAAAGTCAAAGGCATCATCTCCAGCATTGGATATACTCAGATTGTTTAAGG
>JAJDAX010000171.1 GCA_029261615.1 Nitrospinaceae bacterium | reverse complement strand
GCGTCGTTCACGTTTCTGGAAGTCGATCACAGCGGACAGCAGGTCGTCTTCTGAAAAATCCGGCCACAGGACGTTGGTGTAATGCAATTCAGTGTAGGCGATCTGATACAGCAGGAAATTACTGATGCGCAATTCACCGCTGGTCCGGATCAACAGGTCCGGTTCGGGGAGGTCGTGAGTGGTGAGGCTGCGTGACAAAAGAGGGAAGTCGATTTCATCGAGAGATACTTCACCATCGCGCACCTTTTGGGCGATGCTGCGTACCGCATCGAGGATTTCCTGCCGCCCGCCATAGGACAGGGCCAGGGTCAGCACCAGTCCGGTATTATCACGGGTTTTGTTTTCTGCGTATCGAACGAGATCCTGGATTGCTGAAGGGAGTTCGTCGATATGACCGATGGTGTTGAACCGGATGTTCTCGCACATCATCCGCTCCAGTTCCTTATTGATGTACTGGTCGAGGATTTTCATCAGCGCATTGACTTCCGGCTGCGGCCGGTTCCAGTTCTCTTCAGAAAAAGAATAGAGCGTCAACGCTTCAATATTCATTTCGGTGCACAGGGTGACAATACGGTCGACTGACTTGACCCCTTGCCGGTGACCTTCCACTCGGGGTAAAAAATGCTTCTTCGCCCAGCGGCCGTTTCCATCCATGATAATTGCAATATGGCGGGGGAGCCGGGACCGATCTACCTGTTCCATTAGCAACGACGGTTTCAAGCGGGTCTCCTGAATTGCACCCTAGCCGGTTTCGGAGGGCAAGAACCGGCGGGACATCCTGTTTCAATATAACAGGAGGCCTTTTAAACTTCCATCAGATCTTTCTCTTTACCCTGAGTGACCTTGTCTACTTCCTGGATCAACCGGTCAGTAACTTTCTGTAATTGTTCCTGGCCTTTACGGCTGTCGTCCTCAGAGATCTCGTGCTTCTTCTCAAGCTGTTTGTACTGTTCATTGATTTCCCGGCGTACATTCCGAATAGCAATTTTGGACTCTTCCGCATATTTCCGGACCACCTTACCCAGGTCCTTGCGGCGTTCTTCTGTCAGAGGGGGAATGGTCAAACGTATGATTTTCCCATCGTTGGCTGGGTTTAGCCCCAAATCAGAGCTCTGAATCGCCTTTTCGATGGCGGACAACAAACCCTGATCCCAGGGCTGGATGGTGATGGTCCGTGAATCCGGGGTGCCGAGGGACGCCGCCTGATTGAGAGGTGTGGACTGCCCGTAATAATCGATCTTCATATCTTCCACAAGGGACACCGATGCCCTGCCGGTACGCACCTTGGAAAACTCATGATGCAGGTGGTCCAGAGACACCCCCATCTTGCGCTCTGCTTCCTTTAGCAATTCATCCATCTTAATTGACTCCCACTGTTGTTCCGATCGGTTCTCCCATGATGGCACGCTTGATACTTTGCGGATGACGGACATCAAACACCATCATGGGAAGGTCATTGTCCATACAAAGCGAGACGGAAGTCGAATCCATCACGTTCAACCGTTTGGTGAGAACATCAAGATACGTCAACGAATCAAATTTAACTGCGTCGGAATTTTCCTTGGGATCAGCAGAGTAAACGCCGTCCACTTTGGTCGCCTTGAAGATCACATCCGCCTCAATCTCAATTGCACGCAAGGATGCCGCCGTGTCTGTAGTGAAATAAGGATTTCCGGTTCCGGCCGCAAAAATCACAATGCGCCCTTTTTCCAGATGACGAATGGCGCGGCGGCGAATATAGGTTTCTGCCACCTGCTGGATTTCGATAGCCGTTTGAACGCGGGTGGGCATCCCGTTTTTTTCGAGAGCCGATTGCAACGCCAAAGCGTTGATTACGGTTGCGAGCATACCCATGTAATCAGCCGGCACACGTTCCATTCCAAGCGAACTTGCAGTGGCTCCGCGGAAAATATTACCTCCGCCAATCACGATGGCTATCTGAGTTCCCAAATCAAAGCCCTGCTTGACCTCCTGAGCCAGGTTGTTGACCGCAATATGGTCGATACCGAATCCGCCTTCTTTATCGGCCAGACTTTCCCCGCCCAGCTTGAGAAGTACCCGTTTGTAGGTCATTCCTGTCATTAAAAATCTACCTCGAAATTTCCATACGGGAGAACTCCCCGACGGTGATGTTCTCGCCAAGTTTCGCAATCTTTTCCTTGATCAATTCCTGAATCGTCTTTTGAGTGTCCTTGATAAATGGCTGTTCCAACAAGCAGTTTTCCTCGTAGAACTTTTCCATTTTACCGGTGACCATTTTTTCGACAATATTATCTGGCTTGCCAGATTCGCGCGCCTGGTGGGCTGCAATCTCCCGTTCCTGAGCCAGAATCTCTTCGGTCACCTCGTCACGCGAAACAAAACGTGGACGGGCCGCAGCAATGTGCATCGAAATATCCTTGTTCAACTCCTGAAACTCATCCGTGTTCGCTACGAAATCTGTTTCGCAGTGAAGTTTCAGCAAAACACCGATCTTACTCCCGGCATGAATGTAGGCTCCCACGGCACCATCACCGGCCGCCCGATCGCCTTTTTTTTCCGCCTTAGCGATGCCCTTTTTGCGCAAGGCTACAATCGCTTCTTCAATATCACCTTTGGTTTCAGTCAATGCGTTTTTGCATTCCAAAATTCCCGCGCCACTTTGCTGACGCAGTTCCTTTACCATTGCTGCCGTGATTTCCATTGCTGCTCCTTGATTATTTCTATTCTATGGTTTCAAGGGAACTTCTGAAAAACTGAAGGTTCACCTGCCGGCAACTCCCGTCCCTTATGATCAGGGACGGCACGCCGCCAAAGAACTTGTTGAAGTTCCCTTATTTGATTCAATTAACGGGCACGAAGCAAACGTAAAAACCTTCCCCGAAGTGAAGGTTGTCAGTCTACTAGAACCCTGGACCCAATAAAGCGGGGATTATGCGGAAGCGGTTTCCTTACCGGCCGCCCCTGCGGCGGGCTGGCCTGCTCCTGCCTTAGGTTCTGCTTTCTTGGCGGCCGCCTGGGCTTTTTCTTTCTCTGCAGCTTCCTGTTTGTCATGCTTCGAAGCTTTAAAAAGTTCCGCCCCTTCAATCGCAAGGTCGGCAAGACGGCTGGCAAACAGCCCGATTGACCGGATAGCGTCATCATTACCGGGGATCACATGATCAATACCATCCGGGTCACAATTGGTGTCCACGATCGCCACGATAGGAATTTTCAGCTTCCTGGCTTCAGCCAGCGCGATTTTTTCCTTGCGCGTGTCTACGATGAACACGGCATCCGGGAGACCTTTCATCCGCTTGATGCCGCCGAAAAACTTATTTAGCTTGGCAATTTCCTTGCGCATCCCCTGCGCTTCTTTTTTATTCAGGTTGGAAAAACCGGTTTCTTCTTCCATTCGCTCAAGCTCAAGAAGACGCTCGATACTCTTTCGGATTGTCTGGAAGTTAGTCAGGGTGCCGCCCAGCCATCGCTGGTTGATGTAATACATATCGCACCGCTCGGCCTCTTCAGCGATCAGGTCTTGCGCCTGTTTTTTAGTGGCCACAAATAGAATTTTTTTACCTTTGGAGACGAGTTCTCTTACCACGCTCTCCGCTTCACGAAATTTCTTGATGCTCTTCTGAAGATCCACAATATGAATCCCGTTACGGGCCCCGTAAATATACGGCTTCATTTTTGGATTCCAACGTGTGGTCTGATGGCCAAAATGCACACCGGCCTCGAGCATTTTCTTGAGACTTACTTCTGACATGGATTCTCCTTGAATTGGTTCAGGTTAGACCCCCGCCTCCATCATCCCGGCGCGGAAACCCGAAGGTCACCTGCCGCTCCGGTCCGAAGACGTGCGAGATTCAATAACTATTCAATTTTAAAGGTTTTTGCCACGGAATGGCTAAACTTGAATCATAGCACACCCGCTGTTCCCCAGACAACAATATTTGCCCTGATTTGAGGGTTTGAAGGCACTTGAAGGGGACTATAGACGCAAGAATTGCCAAAGTGGGATGATTGGTTTACCTTATGGGCTCTGGTTGAGCGTAAAATATCCATTGAAACCGGCCAAAGTGCTACCCCGATCTCCGAAATAACTCCCATGGCTGAATCTCCCGAAGAACACTCCCTAACCTCTGAACAAGCCTTTGAATTGGCCTTGCGCCTGCATCAGGGAGGGCAATATAAAGAGGCAGAAAGCCTGTATCAGGGGCTTATCGACCACAATCCCCAGCATATCGAAGCACTCCATCTGCTGGGTGTCCTGAAATACCTGCTCGGGAAAAATGATGAAGGTAACCGCCTCATGCAGCAGGCTCTGGCCGTCAAACCCGATTTTGCGGAAGCCCATTTCCTGTTGGCCAACGGGTATCAGCGTCTGGGCCAGGCAGATCTGGCTATTGAGTCTTATAAAAAGACCGTAGACCTGCAACCGGGACATGCACAAGGCTATAGCAACCTCGGGCTCACCCTTCTCGGTACGGGTGAATTAAAAGAAGCCGAAGCCGCGTTGCGTATGGCGCTGAACCTTGCGCCCGACAAGCAGCAGACGCGAGTCCATCTCGGTACCGTACTCAAACAGGCGGGAAGACCGGAAGAAGCGGTGATTGAGTTCCAACAGGCGCTCGCGGCCAGTCCCGATTTTGCCGGGGCACGCAATCACTTAAGCCATACCCTGATGGACCTGGGTCGTCTCGATGAAGCTGAAGGCTGCTTGCGCCAGGGGATTGGATTGAAGCCGGATAATGCCGAGGGCCATTACAACCTGGCTCTGGTGCTCGCACACCGCGGCAAACGGGATGAGGCCATCACGCATTACCAGGAGGCGGTAAAAAACGATCCGGAATTAAAAGAAGCGCATAGCAACCTGGCCAACCTGTTTCTGGAATCGGGCGCAAACGAACAGGCCGAAAAACATTTCATCAGAACCCTTGAATTGGAACCGGAAAATAAAATTGCCCCCTATCTGCTGAAGATTGCAAACCGGGAGCCGTTGGAACGAGCACCCCAGGATTACATCCGGACTCTGTTTGACCACTACGCCAGGGATTACGACCGCCATCTCATAGAAGATCTGAAAGCCACATCTCCTATACTTTTGCGGCAAGCTTTGGAATCGCTGGGCACACCTAAGCGTTACACCAACGCACTGGATCTCGGCTGCGGTACTGGGCTTGCAGGTGCGGCGTTTAGAGAACAGATCGACCATCTCACGGGTGTCGACCTATCCTCCGCAATGATAGAACAAGCTCATAAGCGGGAGGTCTATGACGTACTAAGAGATAGCGACATCCTGCGCTATCTGGAACGCTCCGATGATGCATTTGATCTTGTATTGGCAACCGATTCCTTTTCCTATTTTGGTGACCTGCTTCCCCTCTTTTCTTTATTAAAAAACCGAATGACAAGAAACGGACTGTTGTGTTTCAACACAGAATTTTTGGAGAAGGGTGAATGGCAGGTACAGGCTTCCGGGCGATTTGCACACAGTCCGAATTATTTGAAGGCATTGACACAGCAGGCAGGCTTCACCATTCGCAAGCTGGAGCAACACCCCATCCGTATGCACTCCGAGGGAGAGATTTCAGGAAACATTTGCATTTGCCAAAAAGCGTAAATTGGGTTGGCATGGATGATTCCGGTTGAAATTTTTCGCGAAGGGCTCATATTAATAGGAGTTTCTTGATTGAGTATCTTGTAATTGGAGAGGATAATGAAAAAAGTGGTGATCATTTTAGTCGCGTCTCTGTTGACGTTACCCGTTTCAGCGGCAAGCACTCCACGTTTTTCAAATTCAAAAAATTATTTCAAGCAACCATCAGCAGGCCTATTCACTCCCCGTGCATCCGGGATATCACAAGCCAATCAGCGGCGACAAACAAGATTCCGGGCAGGACATCAAAGAAGCCTCTCCAAAAGATTTGGATCACAAAGAGGCCGTTTCCAAAAATTTGGATCACGGGGCCGAGGTTTCAACAATCAATTTAATAGAGGTTACAGCCTGAACAATCGTTTTTCAGGTGCGGGGAGATTTAATAGTTTTAACAGAGGTTTTAACCGGGGCAGCCGATTTTCAGGTGCGGGAAGATTTAATAGTTTCAACAAAGGTTTTGTCCCGTTCCCTGGCACAGGGTTTACTTTAGGTGGCAGGTATTCGGTAAACACCCAACCAAGCCTGAGGATCACCAACAAACAGTTACTGCTCCAACGTCAACTTGGAGTCAAGACGCAAAACAATCGCAACATTGGTAGAGGGTTTAAGAACTCCTATGGCTTCCAATCGACTCAAACGGAAAACCAAGGCCTCGAAATTTCAAAAGCACCCTCTGCAAACATCTCAAAGACAACCTCGAAAAAATCCAAAACCAGTCGACAACGCTGGAACCCACGCAAATTAAAAAAAACCAATCCCACCCGGGGTGTCATCAGTTCCATTCCGGTAACGAATCGTCAGAAAGCGCGACTGAATTTCTGAATCACCTTCTCCAAATCAATTCGTCCTGCCCTTCCTAACGATCCAATAACGAGAAAATCTTCCGTCATGTGCTCAGAAAACACATTGGCCCAGCCAAAGAACCCGTCACCTTCCTTTACTGAAAAAGAGTGGATGGTCTATATTATTGAATCGACTTGTGGGAAGTTATATACAGGAATTACCACCGATATTGAGCGGAGGTTTGACGAGCACGCAACCAACCTCAAAAAAGGCGCGCGGTTTTTTAGAACGTCCAGTCCAAAAAAAATTGTTCACACGGAAAAGGGGCTCACCCGCTCCGAGGCAGGCAAAAGGGAAGCGGCTATCAAGCGCATGCCCCGTGCAGACAAGTTGAAACTTTGCAAAAGATAAATACAAACCGATAAAAATCTGGTTGAAAATCCGGGGCTTTAACGGGCGGTTCTGAGTTTCCTATCGATTATTTTGCGGTAAAGCTCCCGCACCCTCCCGGTTTTCTTTTCGTATTCCTGATCCAGGGCGGCAACCCGTTCCTCATCTTTTCTCATATCCAACCCAAACATGAGTGCAATAGCCGCAAGGGATTCAGGTTCTGTGGGCAGGCAATTGGCTGAGCGCTCAGAAATTAATCGAAGAATACATTCCAGGTTTCTCAGAAAGAGATAACCCCCACGCAATTCCGCCGCCTCGAGATCATCCATGATTCCCATTTGCGAAAAATTTTGGAGAGCCTTAAGGGTATTCGTCGAACGTAGCGCGGTCGCTTTTTCCCCATGTCTCAATTGTATGATCTGAACTGCAAACTCGATATCGGCGAGACCACCAAATCCTAGTTTGACGTTCTTTCCCTTTTTTCCTTCCTGGGCCAGTTCCGTTTCCATTCGTTCCCGAAGACGGGCAATCTCGATCAAATTTCCGTAGTCCAGCCTTGGATTGAATGTAAATTCCTGCGCAATCTTTAAAAAACGGGCTCCGACATCGGGGTTCCCTGCTACAAATCGAGCTCGCGTCATCGCCTGCCGCTCCCAAATACGACCACGTGTTTTAAAGTAATCTTCATATCCCTTTAAAGGCAGGATAAGGGTGCCTTGATTGCCTTCGGGTCGAAGGTCCGTATCAATCTTATAAGCAATCCCGGCAGGTGTCATGGCTGCGCAATACTTGTAAAGCTTTTGCGCCAGAGAGGAGTAACGCGTCACTGCTGTGGGATCGTTTTCTTCGTCATCGTATACAAAAACAACATCCAGATCAGAACCAAAGTTGAGTTCCATGCCGCCCAGTTTTCCCATCCCCAATACAGCAAAGGTCCCTACACCTTCAAAGTTAACTCCTGTTTCCTGGCGCACTTCCTCCGCCGCAAGGTCAAGGGACACTTGCAGGTAAAGATCGGCTAATCTCGATAAATCGTCAAGAGTCGCAATCAGGTCGGTTTCGCGGATCAAATAGCGGATGCCGATACGCAATTCCTCTGCTTGTTTAAAACGTCGCAGGGCAAGCAGACGTGCTGGTTCATCCTGACAAGTCCCAATGCGATCCCACAATTCCTGCTGCAATTGCGGCAGGGTCTTGTAACGGTAAAGCGAATCCGGACTCATCAACACATCCATCAGATTCGGCTGGCGGATCAAAATCGAGGACAATAACTCGCCACTGCCAAACAGAATTAAAAACAGTTCGAGGATTTTTTCATTGTCGTGAAACAAACTGAGCAGCATATCGCGCGACTGGCTGACTTCAATGAATTTGACCAGGTTTTCCACTGCAAGATTCGGGAAGGGAACCCGTCGGCTCATTTCCAGAAGAGACGGCAACACTCCATAAAATAATCTGAGACTTTTTTCGCTGGGAGGAATGCCCGCAGGGCCATCCCGCAGTGATTTTAGAAAACGATACACCCGGTCTGGCTCGGCGAAAGAGTATTCCCGCATCAAGTCTTCTGAAAAACGGGATTCCAGATCGCGCCCCTGCCCCCACTCATTGAGCGTTCGTTCGGCTTTTTCCTGCTCCTCTTCTTCCACAAATAAATTGGTGAACATCGTATTGACGAAGCCGGTATGCGCCTCGTACTGCTTCATCAGGGTTTCGATACGCTCCTCCCGGCTGTCCCCCGTCACCCCCATTTTTCTTGCGAGGGCATCAAGCGCTTTGGGCTCTGTGGGAATATGATAAGTCTGCAGACCAAAGGAAATTTGCACTCGGTTTTCCAGGTTGCGTAAAAAAATGTACGCTTCCTGCAAGCCCTGGCTTTCTTCATCCGAGATGAATCGTCGTACCCGCAACTGCTCGATGGTTGTCAGGGTGCCCGTATTACGCAGGCTTTGATCACGACCACCGAACAACAACTGGTAAGCTTGCACCAGAAACTCGATTTCACGGATACCACCCGCCCCCAGTTTTATATGCCCTTTCTCTTTATTCTTTTGAGCAAGGTCGATATCGATTTTGCCTTTCAGATCTTTTACCTCCTCAATGGCGGAAAAATCCAGGCTGCGACGATAAATAAACGGTGTGATCATTTCAAAGAACTGCTGACCGAGCGCCTCACTTCCGGCGGAAACACGCGCCTTGATCATGGCCTGCCGTTCCCAGGTTCGACCCCAGGATTGATAATAGGTTTCACAACGGGTCAGGGAATTGGCGATCTCTCCGCTCTTGCCCTGTGGCCGTAAATCAAGATCGACGCGAAAGACACTGCCTTCTGCTGTTATTTCGTGCAGGGTCTTGGTAATCATTTGACCCAGCCGGGTTTGAAATTCGTGACTCGAAATGGATCGCACTTTCTGGTCCGGGTCCAGCGATCGGGTCTCACCAAAACTTGACGTGTAAATGTAGATCAGGTCAATGTCGGAACTGTAGTTGAGTTCGCGCCCGCCCAGCTTGCCCATCGACAGGATGGCAAATTCCGATTCCTTTTCCACATCATCTTCATCCACAAAAAACGGAACACCGTGTTTGTTATTAAGCTGCTCTAAGCTGAATTCATAGGCGACCTGCATGCAAACATCTGCCAGGTCACTCAGATTTTCGACGTTCTCCTGTAGCGTTACCTGCCCCATTAGATCACGCAGACCGATGCGGATGTATTCCCGCTTCTTAAATTGCCTGAGCAGAGCCGGGGTATCGGGAGGCAAGGTGTCCCTTCCAGCCAGCGTATAAAAATCTCGGTACAGAACGTCTTTGGTTTTAGGTTTGAACAGTGTCTCCGGCAAACTGAGCCAGTCAATATGAGAGGGCCTCGACAGCAACGTGTCGGAAAGAATCTGGCTACCTGAAAACAGCGTGATCAAGGCTTCCAGAAGATGGTCAGAGGAGGTGAGCTGGGAATACAAGTGTTCCCTGTCCGGGAAGATATCTGTTAAACGCAGAAAATTATTGAGGGCGGCATCCGCATCGTAACAGGTCGAAAATCCGGTCAACAGGCGGGGCAGAAAATCTGGGTAGCGCTCTTGAAAACAAGTGTGACCAGATATCTGGAGAAGCTGCGACCAGGCTTTTGAGGGTTCTTCAAATCTAAGAGGTTCGAGTGCCGGGTTCAGGGACTCATCCCATTCAGCGTTCTTGCCAAGTTCAGCAGTGAGGAGTTTAAGCCAGTCCATTACTGGACACTTTACCACAAAGAAAGCCCTCTGGAAGAATCCAGAGGGCTGGTTTTTCTTTAAACTTTCCTGGAACAATTCAAGTCGAATATGACTTATGCATCGTAGTAATGGAAAAATTCCATGGGATGCGGACGCAGGCGCATGGGTGCGATTTCATTTTCACGCTTGTACTCGATCCAGGTTTCCACAACATCCTGGGTGAATACATCGCCCTTGAGCAGGAATTCATGATCGCTTTCCAGAGCATCCATCGCTTCGTCCAGAGTGGTTGGCAACGAAGGCACCTTCGCCAACTCTTCCGGTCCGAGAGCATAGATATCCTTGTCGAGCGGCTCGCCCGGATCAATCTTGTTTTGGATACCGTCAAGTCCCGCCATCAACATGGCTGAGAATGTGAGGTAACCGTTACAAGATGGATCGGGGAAACGGCATTCGAGACGTTTTGCTTTAGGACTCGGCGAGTACATCGGAATCCGGACTGCAGCCGAACGGTTACGGCTGGAGTACGCCAGGTTAACCGGCGCTTCAAAACCCGGAACCAGTCTCTTGTAAGAGTTGGTGGTCGGTGCTGCGAACGCTGCAATGGCACGTGCGTGCTTCAGGATACCGCCGATATAATGCAGACCCATTTCGCTAAAACCTGCATAGCCATTACCTGCAAACAACGGCTGACCTGCTTTCCAGATGCTCTGGTGAATGTGCATCCCGGAACCATTGTCCCCGAAAATTGGTTTCGGCATAAAGGTCGCCGATTTGTTATGTCGACGTGCAACGTTTTTTACGATGTATTTGAACCACATCAGGCTGTCGGCGCAATTAACGAGTGAATCAAACCGCATGTCAATTTCGCACTGTCCAGCAGTGGCCACTTCGTGATGGTGACATTCCATGGTCACGCCAATCTGCTCCATCAGAAGCATCATTTCGGTCCGCATGTCCTGCAGGGTGTCTGACGGA
>JAJDAX010000170.1 GCA_029261615.1 Nitrospinaceae bacterium | reverse complement strand
CTCCTCATTGATGATTAGAGGCAGCCGATGACGAAATTCCTGAAATTTATCAACGTCACTTTCCCCCTGGGAAAACCATGAATCCTCAAGTGAAATGGCCATGGTTTCCAGAAACTCATACCAGGTTTCAAGGTATTGTTCAAAATCTTCAGTAGCCTGTATATCTTGTTCAAAATACAGGGCAGCCTTTGATTCGGATGGAATATTTGAAAACTCAGGTTTGAGTTTGTGGAGGGAATTGGAGTCAAAATACTCAAGGGCGCAGGGTGAAATCTCCTTAATCTCTGACTCTCGAATCTTCTCAACAATCTCCCAACACTTTTCCTCATTGTCTATAAATAAAATACCGCTTAAAAATCCAACTGGTGAAGGTTTCAGTTTTAATAGAATTTTACTAAAAAAGCACAAGGTCCCATCGGATCCGACAAACAAGTCCAGCCAATCCATTTCCGGTTGAACATAAAACCCGGCTGCGTTTTTACAAACCGGACTTATATAATCTATTTTTGGAAAATTGATTTCAGACCCATCATCAAAAACCAGGGGACTTGATATTTTATGACCTCTGGGAACGCAGGCACGTCGGCCATCGACGAGAACAATTTCAACCTCGTGGACATACTCACGTGTCGCCCCCCATTTATAGCTTCTTGATCCTGAGGCGTTGGTAGACAAAGTGCCCCCAAGGCTCGCCCAGGTTTCTGTTGGATTTGGAGGATAAAACCAATTCGTTCCTTTTAAATGCTCCTGGATTTCTTTAATTGAAATGAAAGGCCCACAATCCAGTATTCCCATTTCATCAGGCCCAACAACCTCTTTCAATTTCTCCATAGAAATCACAATACCTGAGAGAGGAACTCCGGATGCGGTGAGGCCGGTTCTTGCTCCTGAAATAGTGATAGGTTGGTCGTTTTCTTTTAGAAATTGAACCAACTCCTCTACCGATTCAGGGATCACAACGGACTCTGCATTGCCATCTGGAAAATTAGAAGCGTCTTTCAGGTAAGGTGCAATGGAGGAAGAGTCTGTCTTCTTTATCATGTCGAACCTGCTGGTTTTCTGGAAGATTCCATCAGCCCATTTGCCTGCGGTGGAAGAAATCCTGCATAGCCATTGTGACGCTCAATCAATTCAAGAACGGTGTAGGCTTCTCCCTGCTTCATTTCAGGTTTTGTGAATACCTGACGCAAATCAGAACCTGCCTCACCTACAATACTTCCGGCCATTTCAAAACCTTTGTCCTGTAAGCGTCGAATAGCGTCTTCAATATCATGCGTCAATAAGGCTATGTGATGAAAACAGTGGTCTCCATGAGCTCGAACCCACTGTGGAATTAAACTCCCCTCACCACTTTCATCATTATTTGCCTGATCGATGAACAAAGCCGGGTAACCCGGTTTACGGTAAACCTTGGCCCACCAGCTATCAAATTCGAGAACCCCTATTGATTTGTCAAATTGATATCCTAATCCAACAAACTGTTTGGCCCGCTGATCCACATCCAAGGTTCTTATGGTGCAATGGTCTAGAAGTGGCATCAAACCAACTCCCAAGGTGTTGAGAGCCTGGTTGAAATGATTTGCGACAGCGTTGCTTTCCAAAAACCTCGAGATATAGTCGTCAAGAATTTCATCAAGTTCATTCATGGCTTTAAAGCTCCCTTAAAAAGGAACAAGCATTGCGTACAGCCTTATCCAATATTTTAACACTCTGCAATGCCGGGAGCCAACTGTGGCACCCTATTAAGCATCATTAATGCAGCTATTTATTATATAAGGGTTTTAACCCGCTTTCCTTGACACCTCCCGACAACAAAAAGTATGCTGTTTACGAATTTTGAAGGAGACATGATGGAAAAAAATGACGAATTACAATTGCAATCTGTGGTCCTGGGTGGAGTCAACCTGACCCTGAGTCCTCAAGATAAAAGCGAACCCGAGTGGATCGGGCAGGAAGAAATCCTTAAACAGTTGCTGGCTTGTTGGCTGGTTGTCGCCAAGGAGGACATGCCTCTTTCACCCCGGATCATAGGCATGCCCGGAATCGGTAAAACCACCTTGGGGATGGTCGCGGCCAAAAGCCGGAGCCAACCCCTCTATATTTTTCAGTGCACCAGTGACACCCGGCCCGAGGATTTACTCATCACTCCTGTGCTTTCTGAACAAGGCAAAATTTCATATCATGCCTCTCCTGTTGTCACGGCGATGATAACGGGAGGTATCTGCATTCTGGACGAAGGCAACAGGATGAATGAGAAAAGCTGGGCATCCCTCGCTCCCTTACTGGATCATCGACGGTATGTAGAATCAATCATTGCAGGAATTCAAATCCCAGCCCATAAAGAGTTCCGTTGCTGCGTCACCATGAATCAGGATGAATCGACTTTTGAAATCCCGGACTACATTCTCTCCCGGTTGCAACCAACCCTGTCTATGGGGATGCCGACTGAGCAGGATGAAATGGCGATACTGAAATACCATCTGCCTTTTGTCAGCCAAGATATGGTCGAATTGACCGTTCAGTTCCTGCAAAAATCACATCAGCTCGACCTGGACTTCTCTCCACGCGACGGTCTCCATATTTTGCAGTATGCGGTCAAACGATTGTCACAGGATTCTGAACATCCCTTGTCAAAAGATCTGGCCTGGAAGGAAGCAGTTGAAGGCATTCTTGGAGAGGATGCCTTGGATCTGGACAAACTGGCCGAACGCAAACAACGTGCGCTGGGCAATGAACGTCTGCCAATGGGCCTCGGAGATTTCTTTTTTGGAGAGGGCGACCCTCTTCATCCCGATCTCGATCGATAATCCGGAGATACCCTTGAGCACTGTTTTTCACCTGAGTGAACGGATCGAGTTTCTGCCGGTTATCCACGGCAGCGGGCAGTTTATGCGC
>JAJDAX010000169.1 GCA_029261615.1 Nitrospinaceae bacterium | reverse complement strand
GCCAGTAATGAGGCTGCATCATCGCTCATGGTTTCGGGCAGTACGATGATGCGCACTTCCCGGCCTGCCTGTATGGCGTAAGTTTTTTCGACACCTTTGTAAGAATCGCCAATCTCTTCAAGCTGAGACATTCGCTGTGTGTAAGTTTCCAGCATTTCTCTGCGGGCACCTGGTCTGGAAGCCGAGATGGTGTCTCCTGTAGCAACCAGAACAGCGTAGAGGGATTCAGCCTCCACATCTTCATGATGAGCAGCAATGGCGTTGACGACGTATTTGTGTTCGTTGTAGCGGCGGGCGATGTCTACCCCGAGCTGTGTATGTGTGCCGTCGGTGTGTCGGTCAATGGCCTTGCCAATATCGTGCAGCAGTCCGGCACGTTTGGCTATTTTCACATCAAGCCCCAACTCCGCTGCCATGGCACCACAGACCCACGCCACTTCTTTTGAATGGTCAAGGACATTTTGGGTGTAGCTGGTGCGGTATTGCAGTCGGCCCAATAATTTAACCATCTCGCCCGGCATGCCGTCGATACCGACATCGATAATGGCTTGTTCACCGGCCTTTATGATTCCTGCTTCCACTTCTTTTTTGCACTTGTTTACGACTTCTTCAATTCGTCCAGGGTGAATACGGCCATCCAGTGTCAATTTGTTGAGAGCCCTTCGGGCAATTTCACGGCGGATCGGGTCGAACCCGGAAAGCACCACAGCCCCTGGAGTATCATCAATAATAAGATCGATACCAGTGCATTGCTCGAGAGCGCGGATGTTACGACCTTCGCGACCAATAATGCGGCCTTTGATGTCGTCATTGGGCAATTCTACAACCGAGACTGTAGATTCCGCCACGTGGTCTGAGGCCAGTCGCTGGATAGCGTAGGAGATGATCCGCCGCGCTTCGCTTTCCGCCGTCTGAGTTGCTTTTTCCTCAATTTTTTTGACTTCTTTACCGGCTGAAAGTCGGGCTTCGTCAAGGACTTCATTGCGAATGGCATCCTTGGCTTCTTCTGCAGAATAATTGCTGACCGCTTCCAGCTTTTGGATTTGTTCCTGAATCAATTCCTCGAATTCGCTCTTTTTCTTTTCGAGTTCCTGCCTCCGGATTTCAGCTTCATTTGCTTTTTCTTCAAATTTGCGTTCAGCAACCAGGTTTTTTTCTACGGATTGTTTGAGTTCGGATTCCTTGTTGGCCAGAGCCCGCTCCTGTTTGTGGAGCTCTTTATGGTAGGCTTCTTTTTCCTTTTCAATCTCAGCGAGCAGTGAAATTCGGTGCTCTTTCATCTCGACTTCAACAGACTTTTTCCGTGTTTCGGCTTCGCGCTCGGCTTCTTCAATAATTTTTTGTCCCAGTGCTTCGGACTCTTTGATCCTGTATTCGGTCAATTTTTTACGCAGGATATAGCCAACTGCCAATCCGCCAGCCAGACATACGGCCATTGCCAGTATCAGGGTGACGGAGGTGACATGAATTTGTGAAAAAATGCCCATGAGTTTTGGACCTCATCTATATTGAATCAAAACGCTTTCCATTTCAGAAAGCGCGGAGTAAAGTTCGCTTTTCGGTGACGACTCCGTTTAGAACCTGATCGTCCGGGCTCATCGGGACTTCATCAATCACCTGGAAATCAAAAGCCAGTCCCAACCGAAAACAATCGGGTCGGGTGCTGGCAAACAACCGATCAAAATAACCTTTTCCGTAACCCAGGCGGCCCCCACAATTGTCAAAGGCCAGACCCGGAGTCAGAACAAGATCCAGGGCGTCAGCCGGAATGATCCTGGCGGCCTTGGGTTGGAGGATGCCAAATGGGCCGGCAATCCAGTTCTCTGGTTCTTCTGGCCATTGCGCTACCTGCAGATCTTTTTGAACATCCTCTAAATATGGAACACATAAATGTTTCCCTACCTGCCGGGCCAGTTCGATTATTTGCCCGGTCTGCACTTCCTCGGGAAGCGCCCGGTATACCAAAAGAGTTTCGGCCGCCTGGAAAAGATCCAGATGAGTCGCCCGGCTCGCAATTTCCCTGCTTTTATTCTCAATGTCTCCAGGCAACAACGCCTTCCTTTGGCGCTGCATCTGCTGCCGGATTTCGGCTTTGGACACCTGGGAGCTTTTACGCATTATCAGGGCTCCATCCGCGCGGAAGAAAATAGACCAGTCGCAGAAATAAAAAAGGACCCTTAAGCTTTATTAAACGGCAATCGGGGATGACAAAGACATTAGCTGGTCGCTCGGTTTGAAAAGGGTTGCTGATGTGGGCAGCCGATTCAGGGCTGTTCACGTCTCGAGCGATTTAAGAGTAGCTAAAACCTGGCCTGGGAACTACGGGCGAAGAAGTGGCTTGGGTATTTGGCGGGAGATGGTTTTGAGCGGTCCCGTCCCGATAAATAGGACGAGGTCACCATCAAGAAAGTTCCCATTACTATGAATTGTATAAATAAAAACGCCACTTGAATCGTGTCCGTTGAGATTTTCTAATTAATGTGTTCCTGGCCGGGGCGATATCCTTGAAATTGTGCCTTCCCCACCAAAAACTTATCAGGGAAGGCCTCCCCGCTATACCGAGCAAAAAATCTGATTATTGAACCTGCCAAGGACAGGTGGGATCTCCGTTTCTGCTTTAGGCTCCCTCGCAAGGAGGTATGCACACCACAGTTAAGTTTCAATCCCGTTTTTCAAGAGTTGGCTCAAGAATCGATTGGT
>JAJDAX010000168.1 GCA_029261615.1 Nitrospinaceae bacterium | reverse complement strand
GATGCGGACGTCATCATGATGCTGCGTATTCAGGAGGAGCGCCACAGTCAGACCACGTTTCCAAGCCTGCGTGAATATTCCGTCCTGTTTGGGTTGACTGCCGAAAAATTGAAGAGGGCAAAAGAGGATGTTATTATCCTGCACCCCGGCC
The DNA here is from genome assembly GCA_029261615.1 of Nitrospinaceae bacterium. The sequence goes on along the minus strand of JAJDAX010000168.1, from coordinate 5,491 downwards.
CGGTTAATCGCGGGGTGGAGATCTCTCCCGATGTAATTGAAGGGGGTCATTCCCTGATTCTCAATCAGGTCAATAATGGAGTTGCGGTGCGCATGACCTTGATGTATCTGCTTCTTGGAGGCTCAGATGAAAATCCAAACTAAAAATATAGTGATCCCCTCTCGTGATCCCGGGATACGGAGGCCTCTTTGAAAATCCTAATTAAAGGTGGGCGGTTGATTGACCCGGCCAATGGGATCGACGGACCACACGACCTCCTTATAGAAAAAGGGAAAGTGAAGCAAGTAACCGGTCCAGGTGCCATCCCAGAATCTCAGAATGAGGGTGCCAAAATAATCGATGCAACGGGACTCATCGTTTCCCCCGGCTTTCTCGACATGCACGTCCACTTTCGTGAACCAGGGTATGAGTACAAGGAAACCATCGAAACCGGATGCCAGTCTGCGGTGGCGGGCGGGTTTACCGGCGTTGCAGTAATGCCCAATACAAACCCCGTGAACGATAACCGCTCAGTCACCGAATTGATTCTCAGCCAGTCCAAGGCTCATGCAGGAGCTGCCGTTTATCCAATCCCGGCGATCTCTCGCGGACTCAAGGGAGAGCAATTGACGGACATGGCTGAACTTGCTGAAGCGGGTGCTATTGGCTTTTCCGATGATGGCCGTCCGGTAACATCCAACGAGCTCATGCGGCGAGCCCTCGAATACAGCAAGATGTTTGATCTCCCCATTATCCAGCACAGTGAAGTTCTGGATCTGACTAAAGGCGGTTGTATGAATGAGGGCCGAATCTCAACCGAACTCGGCCTTAAGGGCATGCCAACAGAAGCAGAAGACATCATGGTGTACCGTGACATCGCCCTTCTGCCAAAAACGGGTGGGCGGTTACACGTTGCGCATATCAGTAGTGCTGGGTCAGTAGAGCTAGTAAGGCAAGCCAAGGCCAACGGATTGCCAGTGACTTGCGAAGTCGCTCCGCATCATTTTATTCTGACGGACGAATCGGTAAGAGGTTACGACACCAACACGAAAATGAGTCCACCCTTACGCGCGGGTCGGGATGTTCAGGCCATAAAAGAGGGCATGAAAGACGGAACGATCGACATTATCGCTACCGATCATGCGCCGCATGCAGAGCTCGATAAAGAAATAGAATATTCCTGTGCTGCATTTGGCATTGTCGGGCTTGAAACTGCCCTGCCCCTTTCCCTGGAAATGGTAGAAGAAAAAGTCATCACACTGCACAGAATGATCGACATGTTAACGGCTGCTCCTGCTAAGCTGTTCAAGCTGGATAAAGGAAACTTGTCGGAAGGAAAAGATGCCGACATCACCATTTTTGATCCTTCAGCAGAATACAAAATCGACATAACCACTTTTAAATCCAAAAGTAAAAACTCCCCTTTTGATGGCCGCCAGGTAAAAGGTCGGGTCCGCTATACAATTATTAAAGGCAAAATCCTTTTTTCGGAGAATTAGCAATATATGCAAGGTGTTCTGGTATTGGCTGATGGACGGGTATTTAATGGTCGTCTATTTGGAGCGAAGGATGAAGCCGTTGGCGAAGTGGTTTTCAATACCAGCATGGCGGGTTATCAGGAAGTCATAACGGATCCTTCCTACGCCGGGCAGATGGTAGTGATGACCTATCCCCTAATAGGTAATTACGGCATAACCCCGGAAGACAACGAATCTGAAAAACCCTGGCTCACCGGTTTTATAATAAAAGAACTCAGTGGAATCTCCAGCAACTGGAGATCGCGCGAATCGCTTGACGATTTTCTTAAACGTCATAACGTCGTCGGGTTCCAGGGATTGGATACCCGCGCGCTAACACGGCACATTCGTGATAAAGGGGCTCAGCAAGCGATCATCTCCCCAAACATTGACCAAATCGACGAATTGAAAAAACGCGCCCGGGAACTTCCTTCCATGGAGGGGCAGGATTTTGCAAAGGTGGTGACCTGCAAACAACCTTATGAATGGACCGATGGTGAATGGAATCTGGGGCGGGGGTTTTTAACCCCGGAAGCCAAACCCAAATGGAATGTTGTGGCCTATGATTTTGGCATCAAGCAAAACATTTTACGCTGCCTTGTAAACGCAGGTTGCCGGGTTAAGGTTGTCCCTGCTGATTTTCCTTCAAGCGAGATCATGAAGCTTAAGCCGGACGGGGTTTTCCTCTCTAACGGACCAGGAGACCCCGCAGCGGTGACTTACGCCATAGACAATGTCCGAGAATTGATTGGCCAGGTTCCAATTTTTGGAATTTGCCTGGGACATCAGATATTGAGTCTTGCACTTGGAGCCACCACCTACAAACTGGTCTTTGGGCATCATGGTGGAAATCAACCTGTCATGGACAAGGATTCCCAACAGGTAGAAATCACTTCCCAGAATCACGGCTTCGCAGTTGCACCCGATTCTTCAGGCGACTTTGAAATAATTTCCATCAATTTAAATGATCAGACGGTTGAAGGCTTAAGACATAGGACGCATCCTGTTTTTTCTGTTCAATACCATCCCGAGGCATCTCCAGGTCCAATGGATTCGTCTCATCTATTCAGCCGCTTTGTAAACCTGATGGAGACAACTCATGGAAGGCGCTGACATCAGTTCCTGGGTGGAAACCATTTCCAGTGAACTCGATGAGAAGCAACTTCTTGTGGCAAAAGAAGAATATCAAAAGCTATCCGGACCTGTATTCCAGGATGACAAGTCTTATGAATCCCGCATGGGATTATTTCTCGAATGGTACACTTTGTATTATCGCTTTCCCCATTCAGGAAAAATCCCGGTGATGGAATACATCGAAAAAAAACGCAACCAACTTGATGATGCCAAAACTTCAGAGCTGGAAACTATGACTCACTCCCTTCATGGCATTTTCCAGGTAACTCAACTCAGCAATCGATACATCGGGGTTCATGAGCTATTTGAGGACAAAGAATTCCGCGTCAACGAAACCCAGGGGGATCTTTTTTTCAATAAAAAAGATCTATTTGAAGGCAACCTGTTTTCCTTACTGGGAAACAGCCCATTCCCTATGCGGGATGACAATGTTTTTACCGGGAATTTTGTATACCACCCTCCTACCGTTTTCAAATTTTTACGATCGAAAATAAAAGCCATTCGAGCTATAGAAAAAGAAGGCGCGAACAAACTGAAAATAAGGGAAAAGGAAGTGCTCAAGTTTCAAAAGGATTTACAATCCAGCGAGCGACTACTGGCCAAAATCAAGGGCAAAATTGAAAAATCAAATAAACCCGAAAAGCGAGAAAAACTGGAACAGGAATACAGGGAACAGGAGCGTGAACAAAACGGGATTCGAGAACAATTAAATCAAGCTGAGACCATTCACGAAAATTTCAAGACAAATGAAATGGGTTTTGAGTTAAGAGCCCGGCGCTTCGAATTAATGCAAAATCTTTCCTACATGAGCCTGAAGTGGGAACGTTCAAGACAAATCGACATTAACGACATCTATAAAGACTAATGCCCAAACGAACTGACATAAAAAAAATCCTCGTCATCGGCGCCGGCCCCATCATTATCGGTCAGGCCTGTGAATTTGATTACTCCGGAACCCAGGCTTGCAAAGCGCTTAAAGAAGAGGGCTACGAAGTTGTATTGATAAACAGCAACCCCGCCACCATCATGACCGACGTGGAGTTTGCACATAAAACTTATGTGGAACCCGTAACGCCGGAGGTGGTCCGAAAAATCATTGCTGAAAACCGTCCAGACGCTTTACTCCCCACTATGGGTGGCCAAACGGGGTTGAACACAGCACTTGCTGTTGCCGAGTCCGGAACCCTGGATGAATTTTCCGTCGAACTCATTGGTGCCAAGGTTGAGGCTATAAAGAAAGCTGAGGACCGGCATTTATTTAAAGAAGCCATGGCCGCGATCGGGCTTAATGTGGCCCCCAGTGGTTACGCCTCTTCTATGGCCGAGGCCCTGGAAGTTGTAAAAGTAACCGGTTACCCGGCAATCATCCGTCCATCCTTCACCCTTGGTGGTACTGGCGGAGGAATCGCCTACACAGAAGACGAATTTCGATCACTGGTTCAATGGGGTCTCGACTCCAGTCCAAACAGTACTCTCTTGATTGAAAAATCTTTGCTCGGGTGGAAGGAGTTTGAACTGGAGGTCATGCGAGACCTCAGGGACAACGTCGTGATCATCTGCTCCATCGAGAACCTGGACCCGATGGGAATCCACACCGGTGACAGCATCACAGTAGCTCCGGCGCAGACACTCACCGACAGGGAATACCAGATTCTGCGCAACGCATCAATTGATATTATCCGGGAAATCGGAGTTGAAACTGGTGGGTCCAACATCCAGTTTGCAATTAACCCTGAAAATGGCGAGATGATTGTCATCGAAATGAATCCACGGGTCTCGCGTAGTTCCGCTTTGGCATCAAAGGCAACCGGATTCCCCATCGCCAAGATAGCGGCCAAACTGGCTGTCGGATTCACTCTCGATGAAATACAGAATGACATCACCCGCGTAACTCCAGCTTCATTTGAACCAACCCTTGATTACTGTGTCGTTAAAATTCCAAGGTTCACTTTCGAAAAGTTTTTCAAGACCCCTCCCCTGCTCACGACACAAATGAAATCTGTCGGTGAAGCCATGTCAATCGGCCGCACTTTCAAGGAAGCGTTGCAAAAGGCACTGCGATCACTTGAAATTGGAGTTTATGGTCTGGAAGAAGAGTTTGAAGCGGCCAAAGGTCTTGAACATAAAAACATCACTCATCTTGATGAGTTGCGGGAACTTCTCAAAAAACCCCATTGGGACAGGTTGTGGCACGTCGCTGCTGCATTAAGACGTGGAATGGAAATCGAGGAAATATATAAAATTACCGGCATCGACCCCTGGTTTCTCTTTAACATAAAAGAAATCCTCGAACTGGAAACACAAGTTAAACAAATAGGATCGATTGCCGTAATCGATTCCGTTCTTTTGCTACGCGCCAAAGAAATGGGTTTTGCTGATATCTTGTTATCAAAGTTTTTGAGGTGTCTCCCCGAAGACGTTGCCAATAAACGCAAAGATTTGGGAATCCTACCTGTTTACAAACGGGTCGACACCTGTGGTGCAGAGTTCGAAGCGCACACACCCTACCTGTACTCCACTTACGAAGAGGAGTGTGAAGCTGCCCCGACCAATGCTAAAAAAATAATGATTCTCGGAGGAGGCCCCAACCGGATCGGACAGGGAATTGAATTCGATTACTGTTGCGTCCATGCTTCCTTTGCCCTCAAAGAAGCAGGGTTTGAAACCATCATGGTCAATTGCAATCCGGAGACGGTCAGCACCGACTATGACACGTCAGACCGGCTATATTTCGAACCGCTGACACTGGAGGATGTGCTTCATATTGTCGGTGTCGAAAAGCCGGATGGTGTTATCGTCCAGTTTGGAGGACAAACTCCACTTAAGCTTGCTATGTCCCTCGAACAAGCGGGCGTTCCCAT
>JAJDAX010000167.1 GCA_029261615.1 Nitrospinaceae bacterium | reverse complement strand
TCGGCTTTGCCCGATATGTTTTCCCGCGTGATAAGGCCGAAGTGTCGGCTGTCTTCGCTTTGTTCCCGGTTATCTCCTAGAACAAAATACTGATCTACAGGAATCTTTATGGGGCCAAAATTGTCTCCGGAATGAGGTCCGGTTTTACTGGTGGAAGTGTTGCTGTTAATAGCGAATGGCTCTTGCAAAGGGTGACCGTTGATATAAACAATGCGTTTTCTAATTTCCACTGTTTCACCGGGCAATCCTATGAGTCTCTTAACATAAACTTGTGATTCATCCTTTGGGTAGTTGAAAAGAACGAGGTCGCCGCGCCTGGGTTCTTCCCAACGGTAGAGCCATTTATTGGCTGCGATCACGTCACCGATAAGGAGGGCGGGCTGCATGGAACCTGCGGGGATTTTATAAAACTGGTAGCCATAGCTTCGAAACAACAATAGGGCTGTTATGGCAAAAATAACTGTAATGAGGAATCTTTTCATTGTCTCCGGTGCTGAAAAAGCCTGTTAATTCGGATTTTAACCGGAGTAGTTTTTGAAATCTAATAAAAAATATTGGCTAGGGGAATAGCGGGGGTTCCTGATGATTCGAGAGAGCCTTGGAAAATGTGTTTGTCTTTAAGTTTACAGTCCCACCAGCTTCTGGAAGAAGCCTTTTACGGTTTCCTTGACGGGCTTGCCGTCGATCTCGGACAGTTCGTGGAAGAGTTCTTTCTGCCGTTTATTGAGTTTCCTCGGCGTTTCCACAATAAACTGAATGATCTGGTTACCGCGCCCGTGACCACGCAGGTTATGGATCCCAGCGCCACGAATGGTGTGTCGGTCTCCGGTCTGGGTTCCGGCAGGGACGGTGATGACTTTGGTTTCACCGTCTAGTTGTGGTACTTCGATTTCTGTGCCGAGGGCTGCCTGTGAAAAGGTGATCAGGAGTCGACTGTAAATGTCGTTGTCTTCACGATGGAAAAACTCGTGCTGTTTTACATGGACAATGACGTAAAGGTCTCCAGGGGGAACCCCTGCCTGTGCTCCGCCTTCTCCGCGCAAACGAAGGCGCGATCCATCATCGACGCCGCCGGGGATGTTGACTTGTATTTTTTTTGTTTCGAGCTGTAACCCTTCTCCATGGCAGTCCGGGCACGGGTAGCGCAAGATTTGTCCCTGGCCTTCACATTGCGGGCAGGGGGTCGCCAGGTTAAAAAATCCCTGGGCTCGAACCACTTGCCCTGATCCTCCGCACATGGAGCAGCGTTCTGGTGTGGTTCCAGGTTTGGCGCAGGATCCTTTACAGGTTTTGCAGGCAATCGGTTTTTTGACTTCGACTTCTTTTTCGATACCGAATGCCGCCTCTTCGAAGGTAATTTGAACATCCGCTCTAAGGTCTGCACCGGTACGGGCACGTCCGCCACCGCCCCCAAAGAAATCACCAAAAATATCTCCAAAGGAAGAGAAGATATCCTCCATTCCACTGAAAGAAGGTCCGCGTCCCTTCAGGCCTTCATGTCCGTACTGGTCATAAATCTGGCGTTTCTCGGAATCCTGGAGTACTTCGTAAGCCTCCGCCGCTTCCTTGAAGTTGTCTTCAGCTTCTTTGTTGTCGGGGTTTTTATCCGGGTGGTATTGCATCGCCAAGGTGCGATAGGCCTTTTTTAACTCGGCTTCGGTTGCGGTGCGGGATACGCCTAAGACTTCGTAATAATCGCGCTGGGACATGAACGCCTCAATTAGTGGATTTGAGTTTTGCCACTTTCACTTTCGCTGGCTTGATAAGTTTGTCCTTGTAAAAATACCCAGGTTCAAGGGCAGCGAGTACCATACCATCCTGTGCAGGATCGTCAACATCTTCTGTCATGAAAGCTTCGTGCTGGGTCGGATCAAAGGGTTCATTGCCGGGTGTCAGCGTTGTCACACCCTCTGATTCAAATTCGCTTTTCATTTGTTTGAAGATCATGTCGACACCCTGTTTGAAACTTTCAAGATCCCCCGTGGAATCTGCGGATTCGAGGGCACGATTGAAATTGTCCAGGATCGGCACGAGTTTTTTGAAGAACAACGCGCGCGCCTGATCGAGGCGAGTGTCGTTTTCGCGCTGAAGGCGTTGACGGAATTCATCCGTCTCGGCGGTCTTTTGTTTGTAGGCCTGAATGTATTCCTTGAGTTGGCGGTCCTTTTCTTCCGCTTCTTTTTTTAACTGCTCGACGTAGGAGGGGAGACGTTCCTCTGGATCAGAAACGCTTTCTAATGATTCATCATCCTCATTGGCCCAGTGGCGACGGTCGTTCACTATGAATTTGGAATCTTCGGAATTGTTGGATTGATCAGTGGATTGGGTGTTTTTATCAGTCATATGTCCAGACAAGGAAAAACCCGGGCACCGGGGAGAGGGAAGGCCCCCCGGTGCTACGGGATTGTGGTGCATAGTTGGGAGGGAGAAAGATCTCCCGGCCCGTTACCGACCGCAGGGTCGGCTTACAGCTTTCGGAAAAAACTTACTTCTTATTACTGATGTCTTCGAACTCAGCATCGACGACATCATCCTGTTCGGCCTTGGCATCACCTTCCGGGCCGCCATTTTCACCAGGAGGTGTTTCTCCACCTTCTGGATTCTCCGCCTGCTGGCTGTACATTTTCTGGGCCAGTTCATGAGAGACCGCCGTGAGGGCTTCAATCTGCGCCTTGATGGCATCCGCATCTTCACTCTGAACATGCTTGCGGGCCTCTTCAAGAGCTTCTTCCGCTTTCTTGAACTCTTCCTCGCTGATCTTATCCTTGTTCTCTTTCACCGTTTTGTCGGTGTTGTAGATCAGGGAATCGAGTTGGTTTCGTGCATCGATCGCTTCGCGGCGTTTTTTATCATCTTCCGCGTTGGATTCGGCATCCTTAACCATTTGCTCGATATCAGCATCGCTGAGTCCCGTGTTGTCGGTAATGGTGATTTTTTGTTCCTTGCCCGTTCCCTTGTCTTTTGCAGAAACGTGCAGAATACCGTTGGCATCGATGTCGAACGTCACCTCTACCTGAGGAACACCGCGCGGTGCCGGTGGAATACCGTCCAAGTGGAATTTACCGATGGACCGGTTGTCCTTGGCCATTTCACGCTCGCCTTGTAGAACGTTGATTTCAACACTGGGCTGATTATCCGCCGCTGTGGAAAAAGTTTCGCTCTTGCGGGTCGGGATGGTGGTGTTGCGTTCGATCAGCTTGGTGGTCACTCCGCCAAGAGTTTCAATACCGAGAGACAATGGAGTGACATCCAGCAAGAGGATGTCTTTGACATCACCAGCCAGAACACCGGCCTGAACTGCGGCGCCGAGGGCGACAACTTCATCCGGATGGACACCACGATGTGGTTCCTTGCCGAATAGCTCTTTAACCAGTTCCTGCGTTTTGGGAACGCGGGTTGAACCACCAACGAGAATTGCTTCATTGATGCCACTAGCATCGAGCCCTGCATCTTTAAGGGCCATCACACACGGCTTTTTACTTTTCTGAATCAGGTCTTCGATCATGGCTTCAAACTTTGAACGGCTGAGTTTGATCTGCATGTGTTTGGGACCCGTCGCGTCTGCCGTGATG
>JAJDAX010000166.1 GCA_029261615.1 Nitrospinaceae bacterium | reverse complement strand
GGACAGGCGGTGCGCGATAACAAATGAGGTCTTGTCTTTCATCAGGCGGTCCAGAGCCTCCTGTATGAGTAGCTCGGATTCATTATCCAGCGCCGAGGTGGCCTCGTCCAGGATCAGCATTCGCGGGTTTTTCAGGATAGCCCGTGCGATGGCGATACGCTGGCGTTGCCCCGCCGAAAGCCGGATGCCTTTTTCGCCAACTATCGTTTTGTAGCCTTCCGGACATTCGGTGATAAAGCCGTGTGCGTTTGCGGTTTTGGCGGCTTCAATCACCTCATCTTCGGTGGCGCCTTCCCGCGCGTACCGAATATTCTCTTCAATTGTGCCGCCGAAGAGAATGGTCTCCTGCGGAACGAAAGCGATCTGTTTCCAGTAACTCTCCATCTGCACCTTTTGAATGGGCGTGCCGTCGACAAATATGTTTCCTTTTATGGGATCGTAAAACCGGTGTAACAGGGAGACCAACGTGGTTTTGCCTGCACCACTTGGTCCAACAAGGGCGATCATCTCGCCGGGCTCGACTGAGATATTGATATCAGTGATGATTTCCTGATCGTCTCGATAGTGGAAATGCAGGTTCTCGATCCGCACGCGGCCTTCGATTCTAGGCATCGGAACAGCACCCGGAAGATCACGCACTTCCCCCTCGGTATCCAGGATCTCAAAAATCCGTTCACTGGCACCGAGCCCCTCCTGAACGCGAGTGTAGAGTCTGGCGAAGCTTCCCATGGGGCCGGCAATGATAGTGGCGTAGAGGATGAAGGCGATGAGCTCACCGGGACTGATACTGCCTTCGATGACTTCGTGTCCGCCGTACCAGAGAAGTGCCAGGGCAGTAGAAAACGAAATCAGGCCAATGGTTGGGCCGAAAAATGCGGAGATGGCCACGCGTTTTTTTGCTGATTGAAAACTGTCTTCGACGGCATCTGAGTAGCGGTCCATTTCAAGCTGATTGCGCACGAACGATTTAACTACCGGGATGCAACTAAGATTTTCCTCGACAACGGTGGTCGCGTTGGCCAGCTTGTCCTGTATTTCTTTCGAGAGAAATTTTAAACGTTTTCCATAGGTCTTTGCGTACAAGACTAAAACAGGAAGCAGGACCAGTATGGTGAAGGTCAGCTTCCAGTTGAGATAAATGATAATAACCACACCACCGAGCAGGCGGATCGACTGCTGGATCAACGTCGCGGGGAGGTCGGTGACGAATCCTTCTACCGTGGTGACATCGTTGGTCAGGCGAGACATGATTTCACCCGTGCGACGTTTGGCAAAAAAACTGAGTGACAGTGTGTGCAAGTGGTTGAAAATTTTTTTTCGAAAATCGGTGATGACTCGTTTTTCCGTAAGGTCGAACAGGTAGTTGTGACCGGTAGAAAATATCATCTGGATTATGAAGAGTCCGAAGATCGACAGCGCCATTGTATTGAGCGCGGACATATCCTTTTGCACCATGACCACGTCGACCAGGTCGCGGATGAACATGGGGACGATAAGGTTGGTGACGGATGAGATTACCAGAAAAACACTGCCCCAGATGAGTGCCGTTTTATATGGGGTCAGGAGCTTGGCAAGGCGTTTCAATTTGTCCATGTCGTACTTTCAGGTTTTATAAGTGGATCATTTTCATTCTTATATCAGAATGGATGATTGAATTGAGGATGAGCAATATCTAAAATAATGGGAAATTGGCTATTGTTGGAAGTGGTATATGATACGCATTCGCTTCAATTAGGTGAAGGTTTATTTAAAGGATTTCAAGTCGGTTGGGGAAACGCTAATTTCACCAGATATCAGTAAAGAAGCCAGCAGGGAAATTTAATGTTTCAAAAATTGTTCGTCATTTTACAGGACATCAAAATTCAGCACACCGTGTTTGCCCTGCCATTTGCCATCATGAGTGCGTTTCTGGCGGCGGAGGGGTTTCCGACGTGGCACCAGTTGCTCTGGATTCTGGTGTGTATGGTTGGGGCGCGCAGTGCCGCTATGGCATTTAACCGTATCGCGGACGCTCGTTTCGATGCGCTCAATCCTCGGACCCAGGGCCGCGCCCTTCCGGCCGGAGCAGTTGGAACTACGGCTTACTGGATTTTTCTTCTGGTCTCGTCGGCGATTTTTATCTTCGCGGCTGGTAAATTAAACTCCCTGGCTTTTATGTTGTCCCCGCTGGCGCTCATCATCGTATTTTTCTATTCGTTGACCAAGCGATTCACCTGGGCATCGCATCTGTTTCTTGGCCTGGCTTTGTCCATCGCTCCGGTGGGAGCGTGGGTTGCCATCCGGGAGGAGATTTCGTTTATATCGCTGGTTCTGGGAGCGGCGGTTATCTTCTGGCTGGCAGGATTCGATATCCTGTATTCCTGCATGGATGTAGAAAATGACCGGAAGCATCATCTATATTCTGTGCCGAAGCGGTTTGGTGTCGAGAATGCCCTGAGACTCGCTTCCGGTTCTCATTTGATTATGGTAGTTTTCCTGCTGGGATTATTGATCTCTCCTTTATTGAGTTGGCTTTATCTTCTCGGGGTTGCCGTAGTCGCCGGGTTGCTTTGGTTTGAGCATTCGCTGGTTAAAAAAGACGATCTTTCTAAAGTAAATGTGGCTTTTTTTAACGTCAATGGCCTCATCAGCGTAATGCTGATGTTGATTGTCATTGCAGATTGTGTGTGGATAAAATGACCAAAAAATCGCTAAAGGCTGTTGGGCCAAGCGGGAAACCAATTGTGGTGGAGAGTCAGGACCCGGTTGCCAAAGT
>JAJDAX010000165.1 GCA_029261615.1 Nitrospinaceae bacterium | reverse complement strand
ACCACGTTTTTAGTGCCGGATATCCGGCTATTAATAGATTAAAGGGAGTGATCATGCCCGATATGACCCGGGAAGAAGTCGAAGAGCTGCTCGAAAAATTGCGTGAAATCTGCGAGCGGGAAGAAGAGGAAGCGGAACAGGAAGCTTCTGCAGAAACCGAAGAAGAGACACCTGAGCTGGAAGAAGGTACTTCTGATGATGGCGACACGGCTGAAGGGGAAACCGCTTCAACCGACGGTGAGGCTCAAGATGATGAGTCCGATACCGATGAAGAAGATTCCGAATCAAAAGACAGCGATTCTGAAGAATTGGAAGAATCTGAAGAAGAGGAAGAAGAACCCGAAGAAGAACGTCCCACACTTTCAGGGCTCAACCTGGAAGGTCTCGACCTGTCGGATCTGAAATTTTATGGCATCGACCTTGTCGAAACAAATTTAAAAGGCTGCAATCTGCAAGATACCGACCTGTCCGATTCCAACATGGAAAGTGCTGACCTGATTGAAGCCAACTTGCAGGACGCGATTCTCATTGCCACCTGCCTTAAAGGTGCAAAGCTTAAGAAAGCAAACCTGGAACGCGCCGACATGCGTAAATCCGAGTTCCATGAAGCCGATCTGACTGAAGCCAATCTGGTGGAAGCGGATATGGGGAAATCCAAATTTATAAGGGCCGTGTTGACTCAGGCCAATATGACAGGGGCGGACCTCAATCGCGCCAACTTTAAAGGTGCGGACATGACCCGGGTTGACCTGTCCGATTCCAAAATGGCCGCTGCAAATTTCTTTGAAGTGAACTTTACCGATGCTAACATGACGCGAGCCCAGATCAAAGGTGCCCGTCTGGCTCAGGCCTTGTTCAAAGACACCAAAATGATGCGTGCCGATCTCACCGGTGCCGATCTTTCAGATTGCAAAATTCTGAATGTCGATCTCAGTCGATCCAAATTCAATGGTGCCATTTTAAGAAGGACAATACTGGACGGTTCCAACCTGAGCGAATCCGTCCTGGATATCGCCGATTGCCATCAGGCTAGTTTCATTGGGGTGGTGTTGGAGGGGGCCAAGATGCAACGCATCAAATTAAATGAAGCCACTATGAAGAACGCAAAGCTCGCAGGGGCCGATCTCACACGAGCCCGCCTCCAACAGGCTCAACTTGAAAGTGTCGATCTAAGCGGTGGTATTTTACAACAAGCCGATTTCTCTGAAGCTCTGCTGGAGAATGCAGACCTCAGCCGAGCCAATATGAAAGAGGCGATCCTGACCAATGCCCGCGCAAAAAATGCTTTTTTCCCCGGTGCCGATTTAAGACAGGTTCAGGCCGAGGGTGCGGATTTGGAAAATGCGGATTTTGCCGGGGCGCAGCTCAATCGCGTAAATTTTAAAGGAACCCGTCTGGCAAACTCAGATTTCCATCGTGCCGCCCTCGACCATGCCGATTTGACCAAAGCCGATTTAACAAAGGTCAACATGAACGGCTGCAAACTCTATCGCGCCAACCTCACCGGTGCCAATACAAAAGGCGCAACCTTCGATGCCGCCGACCTCACCGAAATAGAAGGGTATAAAAAAAGTTAAGATGATTCCTGTCCTTCTACTTATTTGAAGGACAGGATCGATCCGGCTTTTTTGAAAAAAGAAAGCACGCCGGATTCTTTTTTATCCTGACGAGACTTGCGTGGTTTTTTGGCGACTTTCTTTACTTTCTTCTGACCTTTTTTCTTCACTGATTTTTTCTTCTTACGGGCATCCGCCTGTTTGGTTTCTTTTTCATTAAACTCATTCCAATGCCAGACGTTTTCAAGGTGCGCCAAGTCGCCATCTTCAGAATTGCCGTCTTTTACTTCCACTAGCGGGAAGGGCTCGCTAAATAAATCCTCGAGATAGGGGCCACCTGGTGCACCCGACTTTTTAATGCTACCAGCAGGTGAACCATCAGCTGGGTCCCAGTCAAACCGGTTGGCCCCGCTGGCAAACTCAAGATCAATGATATTGTCTATCGTGCGCTCTATTGAAAGAGCATCACGGTCCTTACCGGTGTCACCTAGCTCCTGACTCAAAGTACGACCGGTTGCACGGTCTTTGATGAAAAACCGCCCGATGACAATATCGATATTATCCGTCCCAGTAAGCATTCCACTATAAGACCCGAAAATATCCCCATTGCTTCCCTGCGTTAAATTGGCAAGGTGCAGAGAGTCCGTTTCAAAAAATGAGATATCACCATTGGTGGAGTTGGTGAGATCCAGAGTGTGAACCCGGGTTTCAATCGGATTATTTTCAGTCCCAAATCCATTGACGGTACGTGCAAACAATCCACCATTTGCCGCAATGATATCTTCCCCGCCCAAATCTCCACCGTCGAACACGGCTCCACCAACATCTAAATGAATGGCATGCAAAGAATTGCTACCACTTACCAACTGGCCGAGTGTGAGGTTACCTGCCGTATTCAGCCGAAGCGTACCGGTCCCCGCATTCAGATACGCACCATCATCAAACGCGATACTGCTGGATGTACTGCTCACGACCACTGTACCGTTGGCGTCGACACCGCCAGTAAATTGAATCGCCTGTGGAGTCGTCAGGCTGAACGCACCGCCTATATTGGAAGTGCCGAGCCGGACCGTTTGTCCGTTGTTGGACAAGTTGGATATCGAAACATCACCGCCCACCCCGGTGAAAAGGTTGAGCGTACCGCCGAAAAAATTTCCGGCATTGTTCAATGTAATACCTTGTCCTGCGCCAAGAGAACGGAGCGTTGCATTAACCTGTGACACCAATGGCCCCTGAATTGTGAACCCGCCTCCGGTGAACGCCGCGAAACCCTGCGTGATGTTGGTTGAGTTGATCGTGACGTCACCGAGCATGAGATTATCCGTCGTGCTGTCACCTAGGTTTAGTTTTCCTGCGCGGAGAAAGGCCAACTCTGTGGTGTCGACTGTCATGTCCCCCATAGCCGTACCTGCACCCAGTGTCCCGCCATCCGAGGTGCGCAGGGTTAGCGTGCCGTTGCCGGCGCTTAACTGACCGTTAACCGTCACGTCGTCAGCTGCAACGTTGAGGTTGCGGAATTCCGATTGATTGTCGAAGGTCGCCATTCCAGCTGAGTTGATATTCACAGCCTGGATGTCCGCACTTTGCGCACCGGTTACCCCG
>JAJDAX010000164.1 GCA_029261615.1 Nitrospinaceae bacterium | reverse complement strand
CTTGCCCTTTCCTTTCTCCCAAAACCGTTGAAATCGACTTTATGCAAACACATCGCGCAACCCACCAGTCTCTGATTTTCGGTTCACTATTTTTAATGACCGCCTTTTGGGGAACGCCCGCTTTTGGAATTCCCATTGGCGATGCTTTTGAAATAGACGATGGATCGCGTCGCCCCTTATACGACTCACACACATACAATCCGACCAATCAGTCTCATGAGCCGATGCTTAAGGAGTTGAACCCGGTATTAAATCCGAAGCTCAACCTGGATCACCCGTATCCTGAGTATCTTGAAAAGTTTATGAAGGGAAAGCGTTATCCGGACTATTACCGGCAGCTCCTTGAAGTCGAGCCGGATGACCAGGTGCAGAGCAAGGTGTTCAATCCCGAAGCATTTCGAGGTGTGAGGCGAATCGGGGTCATCCATTTTGAGAACAAAATAAAAGGCATGGACAAGGATGAAGAAGCCGGGAACCTGGTTGCCGAGCAGGTTTCCTCTGAGTTGGAAACTGCGGGCCGGTACGCCGTCATCCATCCAAAAAAAATGGTAGAAGAGTACCAGATGAAAATGATGACCACGCCAGAGAGTCGCCGCCAATCTGGAGCGACCTCTTCGGGCAGCGCACCTCAACCGCGAGTTGCCGGCAGCTTAGGTACGCAAAATTCGACGACCTACGATCTGCCCTATTCAGCCGATAAAATCGATGCCGTCATGATTGGCGCAGTCACCCGCTACGGTAATACCTTTTACGATCAGGACAACAAACCGTCCCGCAGCCCAGGGGTAGCTCTGGAGTTCGGAGCCTACCTGATCAGCACGCAGACTGGCGAAGCCATTTGGGGCGCACGGTTTGTGGGATCCCAGAAGCCGTCAATCCGCAATATCCAGTTTGGGAAGTTCCGCTGGCTCAACAAACGAGAGTTCACTCAGATGGTAGTTGGCAAGGTGCTAAAGGAATTTTCCGAATCAAAAATTTCGTCCTCAGGGAAGTAAGTAAAGAACTTCATCATGACCGAGCCCTTTCAACAGACCGGCCCCATTGCGGAGCCAAAAAATCCGGAAAAAGAAAAGAAGCGCAAAATGTGGCGCAACCTTTTCATTCTCAATCTATGCATCTCTCTTGTGCTGATGGGATTGTTCTGGCTGCCCCATAAATTTGTTCAGGTCAGCGAATTCCTTGGCTCCTCAAGCGTAGAACCACGTCGCAGTTCTCCGGGTTTCATGGAAGAGGATCAAGAGGTAGAACCGGAACAGCCCTCTCACATCAAAGAGTCACGGTTTGCTCTGGTTAATGCCACGTCGGAAGAGAAGTGGACCTATTTTGACTTTTCTCGTGGCAAGCAGGTTGAGATATTTGATAAGAGCTCACGTGAATGGGACCTGGCATTTCGCCGCGGCAACGTACTGACCAATGGCGGCGCAACGAACAAGTTTGGCAAGGGCGGAGTCCTGGACCTTGGGGAAGTCGATTATGATTCTGTCGACCAGGTACCAAACAGGCCCTTTGTGACCGATGAGGCAACCCGGACCGAGACAAAAAATGAGGCCCTGGCGCAGTGGTACAAGTACAATTATATCACCCACAAGCTGACACCCCGGAAGCACGTGTACATTGTGCAGGCGGCAGATGGCAAATATGCCAAGGTTCAGTTTCTCGGGTTTTACTGTGCCAACAAGGAACCTGGTTGCGTCCAGATACGCTATACTTTTCAGGACAATGGAGCCCCCAATTTCATGAAATCGGAAGAAGAAGCGGTTTCCTTGGAAGAGGCTTCCATCCCATCAGAACAGAAAACATCCGACCTGTAACCCAACCCGCGTGTCATTCCAGCCCAACAAGGGCTTTTCTTGACAGCCGTTTTGATACATAATGCAGGTTTGGCTTTTTCAACACGAATTTTCCGGTCTTTCAATACGAGGGACCGCCACTCTGATTTTATCGATACCATCGTCGTTTAGGAGGCGTACATGTCAACATTGAAGGGCATTCTGTTCAATCAGGCCGCAACAGATGCGATTAACGGACTGATTGAAACGTTGCAAACCAAATACACCAAAAAGAAAGGCCGACGGTTCAATAACGCGAATATCACCTACGAGATCAGCCGTCCCCACCTTTCCGGCAATGCACTTGAGTTCGAAATCAGTTCCAAAATCCCGCAGGACGAGATCAAAGATGAAAAGGAAATGAAAAATTATTTCCAGGAAATGAAAAAGAAAGTGAATTCGGAAAAAAACAAGCCCGTCTCCATCGAAATGGAAAACATTGTCTGGGATTCTAAAAAGGATAGCGAAAAAGAACGCGATTACGTCAAACTGCTATACAGCTATCCACTCGACGACCTCTTCAATGACAAGAAGGTTCAAGAGCAATACGAAAATTTACGCAATGCCCCAAAAGAAGAAGACCTCCCGCAAACAACGGGTGCAATGACAGTGGCAGGGGGAATCGTTTTGAAACAGGTACGTGAAGCGATCTACGATCACGGTTTGACCCATATCAACCAGCTGATGGATGCGAACAAAACTATTCGCGCCCAATTGAAAAAATAATCCCGGTCATGAACTCCGCCCGCTATTTTTTCGGTCGTGCCCTTCAGCTGCTTGGGATGGCTACCATCACCCTTGTCGTGTTCCAGTTTTTCACGACAATGGGGATGGAAACTTTGTTGTACTGGACGATTCTGGGCATCGGAGAGTTTTACGGCGGCACCCTTATTCTTGGAAAAAGTGACGGTTAATATGGGCTTACCCCCTCTTACATGAATGAATTCCTAAAAACCCCCGGGTTTATGGTCAGCACCGGAACCATGGGTGCCGACATCAGTTATCTGTTGGCCGTCGTCTTCACCACCTTGTTTCTCATCGCCTGGGCGATGGCAAAAAAAGGTTACGGGACCCGCCACCATAAGTTGATTCTGATATCCATGGTTTCCATGGTCCTCTACTTTGTCGGCTACTATTATGCTCGATCCTTGGGAGCTCTGGCCTTCGAGGGCAAGGAAGGATTTGGCGGGCCGATAGAAACTTACGAGGGGGTATTTCTGCCAATTTTAAATACCCATCTCCTTCTGGTGCTGTTTGGATTCATCCTCACGTTCTACATGATCTGGGAAGGATTTCGGGCAAGCGAAAAAAAAGACGGCGACTGGACATTAAAATCGGGCGAAATGCAGGTGTCTCCTCAGAAATTCAGAAGGCTGGTTTTGGGGATACTGACCATTGGAATCGCCAACCACATTCTGCAACTGGTAGTGAGAGACCAGTTTCCCTGGCAGGCACAAATGGCCTATGGCCTTATTTTTCTAACCTTTATTCTTATCGTAAGTATAGAAAAGTTGATAGAAAAGTTGTTGCCGGATGGGGCTACCCGGCACAGGGTTCTTGGACGGATAACCATGGTGGTTTTTGCACTCATTTTATGCACAAGTACAGCCACCTACTTAATGCTTTACGTATTTTATCCGGCAAACCCCACAGGAGCTTAAAACAGTCAATTCCGGGGAGTTAGAGGTTGCACCTTGTCAGGAGGGCGGGCGATTTTTACACTTGACCAATCACCGGGGCTATGATAAATTTCGCCCGTTCAGATGACTTCAAAATACATGAGCAGGAGATAGAGTGCCATCAGGCCATTGACACCCAAACCGATCATAACAATGGTATCAAACAGTTTTCCGTCTTTGCTGGCCATAAGCTCCTCAGTAGTTAAAAAGTTAGCGTAACCTATCACCCGCCAACGCGGAGTGTCAAGAATAAAGGCTGTTTTCATATGGTTCATCAGCCATAAGCGATAACCAGGAATTGCAAAACTGCTAAATCATTAATCTAATTCAAGGAAAACCGAATGATTGAAAAATTAAAGGAAAAATCCGGGCCCTATATCTATATCGCCACCTGCGTTTTTTGTCTCTGGTTTTTCTACTGGTTTGCTTCCGTTTGGCGGTAACCGAACAGTCATCCAAAAGAATTTTTTAACTTTATGGGGAGAACCCTTTTCCATGGCACAAGACAACATTATTGAAGACGAACCAGCAAAAAAAGGAAACATGGGCGTAGCTATCTTCTGGTACCTTCTTGCTCAGTCAGCTATGTTTCTGTACTACTTTGGTATCAACAACGCACTCATGAAAGTTCAAGGTCTTAAGTACTGTTACCTTGGATGTTTCTGGCCGTTCAGCTCGGGCGGTTGATTCCAAAAGTTTCCTGACCCTTTTCGGCGTCCTCAACACGCTTTAGCTGGAAGGGTATGAATCGCATTTTAAAAAAGATGGCAGAAATTTTCTGCCATCTTTTTTTATTGGCTTAACACCGTCCCTGATTATCGTGTCCTATATTCCTGATCCCAATGCCAAGCCGGACCCCTCTCTCTGTACTTTGTACCTCATGCGGCACGGTGAGGTGGCTAACGCACAGAAAATCTGCTTGAACGGACATTTCGACGTTGACCTTTCCGACCACGGTCGCGGCCAATCAAAACAATTCGCCAACCAGCTTTCTACATTTCCCATCAGCGCTGTTTATTCAAGCGACCTGAAAAGAACCCGCGAGGGAGCGGACCTCGTTGCCCATCCACACGGCCTGACTCCATCTTACTGCCCGGAACTCAGGGAACTCTCCTTTGGCAAGTGGGAAGGGATGTCAGTCAAGGAATTAAATGAACTGCACCCCGGCATGCTGGATCACAGGTTTAAAAACCCCGACACATTCCAGGCCGATGGCGGAGAATCCTTTCAGGACCTGTCTGACCGTGTGCTGCCCCGGTTTCATGAAATAGCACAAAAGCATCTGGGTGAGACCATCGCTATCGTAGCTCACGGGGGGGTCAACCGTGTGGTACTCTGCGACCTGCTCGGGTTTCCTCTAAAAAACCTGTTCCGAATCAGCCAGGAATACGCTGCTGTCAACCGCATCCTCTATAAACCAGGCTCTCCCCTGGTGGATATTGTCAACGGTACGGCAAACCAGCTTGTCTGACGAGACTGCCATGTCACGTTATTTGATAAACATTGAGAATGCCACCGTCGTTTTAAAAAACCACACCGCATTGAAAAATGTTTCCTGGACCCACCGCCCCAAGGAGAACTGGGTCCTTTTCGGAAACAACGGATCCGGGAAAACCACCCTGCTGAAATTGATATTCGGTGAATTACTTCCTCTTGAAGGGGGCCGTGTCTCCTGGTTCGGGTCCAACGTCTGGCGCGGCCTTGCAG
>JAJDAX010000163.1 GCA_029261615.1 Nitrospinaceae bacterium | reverse complement strand
TTCAATTTTGTTTTGTTCGTTTTGAGCCCAGTCCTCCCCATCCTGAATTCGTGTCGTCATGGCCTGCTTGGAATAGTCGTAAGCAATCGCTCTTAGAATGGTGACTACCGTTAGAGCAATCAATGTGGGTGTCGTTTCAGGAAACCCGAGGCCAATACCGACCACTACGCCCAGATTGGCGATATAGCCTCCAATGCCATCAATCAATCGTCCAATATCGCTTGCCATATTTTTGGCACGAGCCAGTTGGCCGTCGACGCAATCGAGGACAAGACTGATCTCAAATAATACACCGCCTGCCACCAGGCCCTCAAGGTTTCCAAGGCTGAATTCCCAGGCTGCTGCCAGCCCGAACAATACTGAAATCAGAGTCACCTGATTGGGTGTGATCGGCGTGTGCTTTAATGGCTTGACTAAAACCGCCGCCATGGGGATGTGGGCATAGCGGTTGATGGGCTCAACCAGGTCGCCCAGGACATGGGAGGTTGTCCGTTCTTTGGGATTGTTCACAGCCAACCCTTTTCCCTGTACCAATCGAGGGTTTTTTTGAGGCCAACTTCCAGAGAGTATTCAGGCTGAAAGCCATATTCATGAAAAAATTTTTCTGATGAGGCAGTCCAGGCGATTTGGCGAATATCCTTGACACGCTGCCGGTCGAGAAAGGCAGGCTGATTCAACAATGCACCCTTCATTTCAGAGGCCATGGCGGCAAACCGGATCAGGCTAAGTGGCAATACCAGTGTTTTGGGATTGACCTTGAGCAACCCGGAGGCAATGCGTGATACATCCTCCCAGGAATAGACACCCCCATCTGTGACCAGGTAAACCGGGTTTTCCTGAATTTGAGATTCGGCTGCAGTCAACATCGCTCTTATTAGGTCGTGCACATATACGATCGAAAGGTGCCGCAATTCTTTTCCAACCTGAATACGCCAGCCCTGTTTTAGTTTTTGCAGGTAAGTGAAAAAATTTGTTTCCCGCTCACCGTATACAACCGGGGGACGGATCACCACCATGGGGAGGCGTCCACAATACTCGAGCGCAATTTTTTCTCCGGCTAGTTTGGAACGACCGTAATGAGTGACCGGATGGCAGGGCGTGTCGTCATCTACCGGCTCTGGGGGATTGATGGACGGGCCAATGGCGGCAAGACTGCTAAGGTGGATCACAGATTTTAAGCGGTCGGCATGAGGCAATAATAATTCAAAAAGAGACCGGCAGGCATTGGCGTTCACTTCAAAATATTCCTGTCGAGTTTTAGCAGAGGTGAGACCCGCGCAGTGAAACACGTGCTCCAGCTCGTTGAGACAATCGTCTGGTAGATCCGGGTTTGCAATGTCTGTTTTGTGGAGTGTGATCTTTTCTGTCGGCAGCCATTTTAAATCAGAAGTTTCTCTTACAATACAATGAACCCGGCAACCGCGAGAAAGAAGGGCTTCCACCAGGTGACTGCCGATAAAACCCGTGCCCCCAGTAACGAGAACAGAGGTCCCGTCAAGATTCGAGTGTGCGTTCATAAATTCGGTGGAGCTTGTATTGTTGGCCGCCCAGACGTTTAATAGGCTCGACAATCGAAGGATTGTCTTCGAGTAACCAGGATTGGTCACACAAATTTATTTTGTTATCAACGCCCCACTGATAGGTCCGGCGGTAAAATACCAGGTCGATTCCGAGTCGCCTGTACTTCTTTTTCACTCCAAGGGTTAATGTTCGAATCGCATCGGCTTTTTTTCTTCCGAAAAGGAGGTGTCGGAAACCTAGCGGAAACAGGCGTCCCCTGATTTTTTTTAGAGTCTGATTAAAATCAGGAAGCGATAAAGAAAACCCGGCAGGTTCCCCGTTTATTTCTGCGATGAAACACATTTCCGGAATCAGGATGGCTTTCATCTCGGTGGCGGCAAACCAGAATTCTTTATGGCTCATCGGGACGAATCCCCAGTTTTTGCTCCAGGCATCGTTGTAAACATCCCAGATGATTTCCAGCTCTTTGTCAAATTGGTCTGGCCGTAGGGTGCGAACGGTGAACCGTCCGCGCTTCATCAATTTTTCTTCCGCTCGCACCATGTATTCTGGAGTTTTGATAGGAATCAATCCAAGGTTGAGCAGGTCTTTTGCTTTGGTAAGTCCCCATTGCTCCAGTAATTTGGCGTAGTATGGCGGATTATAGGTTATCCCCAAAACGGGTGGTGAATCAAACCCGTCCACCAGCAAGCCGCACTCGTGGTTTGATGACAAATTCATCGGTCCGCGAAGCGTTTCAAGCTTCCTTACCTGACACCAGTTTTTAACGGTATTGAGAAGTGTTTTGGCAGCTTCCACATCGTTGATGCATTCGAACAGACCAAAGCAACCGGTATGTTCATCGTGATATTTGTTGGAAGCATTGTCCAGAACCGCTGAGATCCGGCCTGCGGTTTGCCCATGAGAATCTGTCAGCAGGAAGTGATCGACTTCGGCTTGATCGAAAAACGGATTGCGAGCGGGATCTAGAAACTTTCGCCGTTCGAATTCCAGCGGAAAAATATAATTGGGGTCGTCTCGATAAATCTGGTGAGGAACTCTTAGAAAACGAGTGAGGTCGTTGGGAGTCGATACCTTTGAAACCTCCCAA
>JAJDAX010000162.1 GCA_029261615.1 Nitrospinaceae bacterium | reverse complement strand
TTTCTATTACTCTCAGGATTTACCGGATGTTCGATCCCTTAAAGAATATCAACCGAGTACGATTACTCGTGTTTTTTCAGACCAAGATGAGCTCATTGCCGAATTTTATATTGAAAAGCGAATCATCGTTCCCTTAAAAATGGTTCCAAAGCAATTAAAGCAGGCTACGCTTGCCGTTGAAGATTCCAACTTCTATTCCCATTTTGGAATCGATCCCAAGGCTATTTTCAGGGCTTTTTTAACTAACATCCAGGCAGGACATGTTGTTGAGGGGGGCAGCACAATAACACAGCAGCTCTCCAAAACCCTCTTTCTTTCAAGTGAACGGAGTCTTGAAAGAAAAATCAGAGAAGCCATTTTGTCAGTTCGAATGGAGCTGGTATTTTCCAAGGATGAAATCCTGGAAATGTACCTCAATAACATTTATTACGGACACGGCAGTTATGGAGTTGAGGCGGCTGCAAGAACTTATTTTGGAAAGAGTGTGAAAGACCTGTCTCTGGTCCAATGCGCCACCATTGCCGCTCTCCCCAAAGCCCCGAACAATTATTCTCCTTACCGACACCCTGAAAAATCCTTGAAACGTCGAAACCATGTTTTAAAAAGAATGGTTATCCTGAAAAATATTACTCAGGATCAAAAAGAAGCCGCTTTAAAAGCATCAATTCGCCTTGGTGAAATCACCAATATGCTGAATAAGGCGCCATATTTTGTAGAACACATACGTCAATTTATTCAAGAAAATTATGGCTCCAATAAGCTATACCGGGAAGGATTGAATGTTTACACCACCCTCAATCTCCCCTTTCAAAATATTGCAACTGCGGCCGTAAAAAAAGGATTGTTAGAGGCGGATAAACGCTACGGCTTTAGGGGACCAGTCAATACCATAAACCTTGATGATGGACGGGAAGCCATCGTCAGCACCCTTTCTGAATACAACAAGCTCAAAGAGGGAGTATCGCCAGAAGCTGGCGATTGGATGCATGCCGCTGTTCTCCAGGTATTTCCTAGGGAAGTGGATGTCGATCTCGGATTTGCCGAGGGCTCAATTGCATTGGAAAAAATGAACTGGGCACGAAAACCCAATATTAGGCTTGATGGGCGTTGGGCACGCATCAAGAATGCCCACCAGGCTTTAAAACCCGGTGACATCATCCAGGTTCGCCTTTTAAACCAGAATCAGGATGGAGACTGGAACCTGGCTTTGGAGCAGACCCCGGAGGTCCAGGGAGGTTTGATCAGTTTAAATCCATTGACTGGACAGATACTGTCCATGGTGGGCGGGTATGACTTTAAAGAAAGCCAGTTTAACCGAGCCATCCAGGCAATCAGGCAACCGGGCTCAGCATTCAAACCCATTATATACACCGCGGCATTGCAGGAAGGCTATACTCCCGCAAGTATCATCATAGATGCTCCGCTTATATTTAATGAAAAGGAAGATACATTCGATAAATGGAAGCCCGTTAATTTTGAAGAAAAATTTTATGGGCCAACCTCAATTCGGACAGCACTGACCCATTCACGCAATGTGGTCACCATCAAACTTCTTCAATACACCGGCGTCCAGAAAGCGATAGACCTTGCCCGGCAAATGGGAATCAGAAGTCCAATGTCTGAAAACCTTTCAATTGCACTCGGTTCATCCGGGCTTACCCTTTATGAATTGGTTTCCGCCTACTCAATATTTGCCAATAACGGAAAAAAGGTGGAACCCACCGCAGTCCGTCACATTATCAACAGGAACGATGAAATAATATATCGCGCCACCCCAACGGAGACGCAAGTCATTTCCCCGGGGATGGCATATTTAATTACCAGTTTACTTCAAAGTGTCGTGCAACACGGCACAGCCACCAAGGTTAAAGCTTTAGGCCGCCCGGTAGCCGGAAAAACAGGAACGACCAATAACTTCGTGGATGCCTGGTTCATGGGTTATACACCTGCCATGGTCACCGGGGTTTGGGTGGGAAAAGACAAAGATGAACCCTTGGGGCAAAATGAAACCGGCTCGCGCGCGGCAATTCCTATCTGGCTGGACTATATGAAAAAATCAATGGAAGGAAAACCTGTAATGGATTTCCCAGTCCCGGATGATGTCATCCATGTGAAAATTGATCCGGAAACTGGAAGTTCCGCAGAGTTCGACTCACCCTCATCCAAGTTCGAGGTATTTCTAAAAGATAATCCACCAGAAAAAGGCAAAAGTGAATTGAACCCAATGACTCAAAATACATTTTAAATATTATAAATTTTTCTTATATCACTCTACTTCTTCTATTCGGTGTCCACGGACTCGCAACCTCGCTAGTTTTTTTTCAGATTCACCTGAAGGAAGGATAGTCGTTCTTCCGGCAACACCTGGGAAGTCCTTTATCTTTGGCAGACGTTTTAAAATTTCAATTCTGTTTTGAGCATTTTCCCGAATGAGTTTGATGAAAATCCGCGCGCTATCATAGGCCTGCGCTGATAGTGCTGATGGTTCTTCCCCAAAGGTCGCAAAGAATTCCGTTTTGAATTTCTGGACATGTGGCAAACGTGAGTTTGAAAAAAAACCGTCAACAAATAGTGCGGACCCCAGATGTTTTCTGGCCTGATCCACCAATGCGCGAGAATTCCATCCATTGGTACCAAGCAACTGAACCCGTTCAATGTTGTAAAAAACCAATTGAGGTGCGATCAAACCTACTTTGTCATACAGCCCTGGAATAAAAATGGCATCATAATTTAGTTCCATCGAGACTTTCAGACCCTCAACTTCTTCCTCATCAAACACGCCACCCTCAACAACAGGTCTCGAATAATTTCCTTTGTCATCAAGTGCTTTGGGCCGAGTTCCGTTTTTCAAATGGCGCATAATAATCTTTTTCAACTTATCATCCGGAACTCCGCCAATTTTTAATATTTGTTCTTTAAAATCACTTTGGCTTCGATCATAGGAAAGACTTTCGACAATTGTTCCTCCTAGAGCAATGATATGCTCCGAAAAATGATCACGTAATTGATGACCAAAATTTTCATCCGGATACAGGATGACAAAGCGATATAAACCCAAATCATTTATTGCGTGCTCCGCCAGAAACCTTGCCTGAATTCCACGAGTGAGCGCGTTTCGAAAAATATTGGGGCTGATTTCGGTTAATCCTGGTGAAGAAGCAGTGGGAGTAAATGCAGCCAATTGAAATCTCTCAAGAACCTTAACCGATGCCCTCACTTCACCGCTCAATATGGGGCCGAGAATTCCCACCACATTAGGGTCTTCAGCCAGCTCTTCCACCATTTCTTTTACTTCCCGTCCAATACCGGAATCACGAACCACCAGTTCCATCTTTTCTTTTTCAACAAGGGACAATTGATTGAACGCCAATTGAATTCCCTGCAATACTTTTTGTCCAACAAGGGCCCGTTCACCTGAAAGCGGCAGTACCGCTCCAATTCGGACC
>JAJDAX010000161.1 GCA_029261615.1 Nitrospinaceae bacterium | reverse complement strand
GCCCATTGCGATGTTTGACCAAACCGTATCATTGAATAAAAATGTCTCTTGAGTGACCAGCGCCATCTGCTTTCGCAGAGAGCTACTTGTAATCCGGTTTATATCGACACCGTCGACGAGAATCGATCCTTGAGAAACACGAAAAAACTTAAACAGAAGGTCCATCAAGGTTGTCTTCCCGGCACCACTCATGCCAACAATCGCAATCACATCGGATTTATTTACCGACAGGTTGATATTCTTTAATACCATCCCTTCTCTAGTGGGGTACTCGAAGAAAACAGAACGGTATTCGATGGTCGATTGAAAATCCCCAAGAACTATATCTCCATCATCAGCAGCTTCTTCCCTTTCATCCAATACTTGAAAAACCCGTTCCGCGGCAGCAAGAGCTTTCTGTGATTCTGTGTAGGTTTTAAATAGCAACCGTACCGGATCATTCATCATAAAAAAAGCCACGATAAAGGAAATGAAAACACCCTGTGAGACTTCTCCTTCAATGACCTGAGTTCCGCCAAGCCAGAGGATCACCGCACCCAGACTGATCCCTACCATTTCCATAAAGGGCGAGGTCATTTCTGTGTACTTCACATCTTTGCGCATGATCCTGAGGAAATCCTGATTGTGCTGATGAAGCTTGTCCTCTTCATTTTTCTCGAGACCGAAAGCACGGATAATCTTGATTCCTGAAAATGATTCAAGCATCGCTGAATTAATATCAGCCAGAACTTCCTGCCCACGTCTTCCCAAACGGCGAAGTCTTTTAGCAATCAGAGAAATCGGACCCAATGCGAGTGGAAACACAATAATCGAAATGATTGCCCATTCCCATTTCATATAAAATACCCAACCCAACAATCCAATCAGCATGACTCCATTTTGCAAAAGGTCCTTCACCAACTTGGTAATGGACAACAACATCACGTTGACATCGTTTATCAGGCGGGACATCAACTGGCCTGTCGTGTCTCCCTCAAAAAAAGTATAAGGGACGCGGTGAAGATGCTGGAACATATCCTCTCTCAATTTGGCCACCAACTCCCAACCAATGCGCTGAATGATAATACTCTGAACGTATCGCAGACTGTCCTTGACCAGATACAGCACGACCATCAAAATCGGCACGACTTTCAACATGAACATGTCTTTTTGAAGAAAGATGTCGTCAAAAATCTTTTGAATGATGGGGACAGGAGATGTCGACAGGACCCCGATTACGACCGAGGTAAACATTGTCAGAATAATTAACTTTCGATACGGCACCAGGTAGGTAACAAGCCGTTTGAATATTTGTAACCCTGATTGAGTGGCCATAGTTGTCTAGCGGAGAGGTCTGAGGGGTGTGGTTTAGAGCTTAAAGAAAAAATCCCTGTCACCCCGGAGACTATCCGACATGACAGGGAAATACTGATGATTAACTGGATTCAAAGTGCAGGCAGATTCTAATCGGCTTCTACCTGAACAGTAAGAAGGTCTATTTCCCCGGAAGGAAGTCTTCAATAGTAGCACCGTTCTGAATCATTTCACTCATCACCTGAACCGAGTATTCAATTCCCTTAACACAGGTTTCGTAGGAGATGTTTGTGATTTTTTCTTTTTTGGCGAAATCAGTAACCCGGGTCCGCGTATTATCTCGCATGAAACCCTTAGGAACCTGCTCCAGTCGGGCAATTGCTTCCGGCTCCCAGGTGAACCCTTCTGCATCGGGCTGCCCCGCTACAAGTTCTTCCTGGACTTCAGGTTCAGCAGTTGCCGTTTGGGCTCCGGAACCACTACTGGTGCTTTTTAATCCACCGCCATTGGAACCGTTTGTGCCCTCTTCATCTTTTTTGATTACCGCCTTGCCATTAACAATTTGCGTGGCGAACTCAAGAGACACTTCCAATACTTTTTGAACCCGTGCATTTTTCTCAATGCGGGCATGAGCTCGGCGTCGGATGTGACCTTCAGGAAATTCTTCCAGGAAGTTAATCGCTTCCTGAGTCCAAGTAACTTCAACCGAGTCGAAAGTGGTGACCGTCGTTGTGTCTTTGCTTTCTTCTTCAGATGGAGTGTATTGATCTTTATCCACCGGAGCAAAACTGGAATCTGTCGCGCCACAAACGCTACATTTCACGACATCAGATGGATGGTACGCGCCACAACTACCACATTTAAGTGTAACGGGGACTTCGCGTCCGTCAGACTCTGCGTTTTCTTCCGCATCTTTCTGAAATTTTTCGTAAAGGATTTCCTGCCGGTCCTTGATCATACCTTCAAGCGGGTCCTCACCTTTTTCCATTTTATCCCGCATCTGATCGCCAATGCTGTACATCGCCTGCATGGCTCCTGCTGGCAGGATGTTTTCACATGCTTCAGTAACTACGGCAGATGTGATCATGCTGTGGCCACGTTCAAGTGAATAGCGCAGGATTGCAGAGGTCGCCATGGGCCGTACAAAGCCAGGAATTTTCTTGAGACGCTCTTTTGCTTCAGCAGTCCAGTCGATGCTTTCCTCAGCCTGCATATCGATCGGCGGCTTAAACACTTTACTGGAAAGAAGAACGTTACAAGGGACCAGACGGAGAAGGTTTTCCGTGTTACCTCCGATGTCCATATCCGGTGCACTGTGGACACCAATCCGACCCAGGATGAGGAGATAAGGTTTTTCCTCGCGAGCGTACTGAAGGATCTTTTCGAAAACCTTGCCGTCGAGGAGCCGAATGGTACATTCCATCCCCTCTTCCTCAACCAGTTTGCGGGAAACTTCCAGATGGGACTGATAAATTTTCGCCAATCCCTTGTCGATGATATCTTCGTGCAGTTTTTCCTGTTGTTCAAACTTGAACACCTTGGCAGCATCCTTCGAAAGAACACCGGTCAGGCTGTTGAACATTGCGTAATGAAAATAAGGATCGAAGGTGGAAATGACTTCCAACGGACGATTGAGTTTTTTTGCCATCTCAATACCTGTTTTTAGTCCACCAAAACAGTGCCCGCTACCATCAACCGCAACAACTATTTTCCCGCTTCCCTTATCTTCCCCATGTAATTCGGGAACATTTTTCACGATCAGAGAATCCGTTTCAATGCGGCGAATCACGCGCTCGGTAACCGTTCCCATTTGACTGTCTTTAATAGCCCCAAGGCCCAGCGCCCCCATGATAACCAGATCATAGTCTGATTCTTTTATATCCCGTACCAGTTCAATCCAGTTACGCCCTTCCAAAGACTTCCCAACAAAAGGAATATCTTCAGATTTACATTTGAAGCGGGGAACATCCAGATATGAATCGGTAATGACTTCCATCCCCTTGGTGATCAACTGGTCGTGGATGGCGCGTTGCTTCTCCAGTTCCTGCTCATCCTGGTATTCCTCGGGCAACCCACTTTCCATTTGGCGAAAACGAACATCATGCATTTTTGCTGCATACACGTGGCTCGACGAGACTGTGGTATCGCTACCTCTGGCAAACTCAATAGCCAAGTCGATACAAGCGTTGGAATAGTCCGAGTTATCAACGGGGACATAAATATTTTTGAACATGGGGTGCTAATCTCCCTGAGTCGTCACCAAAAAATTTGGCGAGTGAATTTCAAGACTTTATTTTTTATTTGAGGGCTTCAACTTTTACGCCGTCACCGTTTGTACCAGCCTTTTTTGCAAAGACTCGATGACAACAATTTCTTTAAGGTGGCCCCTTAAACCTCTTCCGAGGTCAATTTCGAACCAGACATGGCGCAAAGGCGCAATTGGTTGAAAATTTTAGCAAAAATATTGGGTGTGTCAACTGAAAACCCCCTTTTTGAAACCGGCACAACTCCTTATAACCTAGTAATTTTCAAAGGTTGTCTCAGGAATGACTTGAGAATCAGGAGGTTTATGGAAAATAAGAGCAGATTCCCCACTTAATCCAGGAAAATTTAATTTTAACCCATTGATTTATTTAGCCTTTATTATACTGGTTTTTCTCATGCCCAAGTTACCCGGATTAAGCTATAATCCTTGAGGTCTTTTGTAATATTTACGGGATAAACATCCCAAATAAGACAAGGGTTGCAGTTTTGAGGATGCAATCGGACAAGTATTGCAATAAATGGGTTGTTCCAGATCACCAAATTGCTGGGAAACCTGATCAGTTGACGACTTTATTATTATAACATCTAAAGAAACAGGAGTTTCCGATGGTTCCCACCAGTAAAGAGGATATCGCAAATCTTTTAAAGGGTGCTGCTGCCTTGAATGATAGGGAGGTTGAATTAACTGATGCAGACCTCCTGCGGTCCGGGCCCCTGGATACCCTGGTTGAAAACTCTGTTCTAAATGATTCTCCGGAAATCCGCGCCTATTGCCGGTATGTCATTAAAAAG
>JAJDAX010000160.1 GCA_029261615.1 Nitrospinaceae bacterium | reverse complement strand
TCGGCGGCGCGGGTCTGGTTCTGGTCGCATTCCTTCAGTGTTTCAACAATCTGCTTTTTCGTTAATCGGCGGCGCGGTTTGCGCATCTTTACGGGCTCGATGCTTTGTGGTCGCAGTGTGTGCGGCAGGTCGGTGGGTTGCAGTTCTTTTGCACTGCTTTTGACGCAGGCGTGTTCCATCGTGTTTTCGAGTTCACGAATATTGCCCGGCCAGGGGTGGTCCATCAGCAGACCAAGAGCCTGACTGGAGATGCCTTCAATTTTTTTTGTATGCGATCCATTCCAGGTTTTGATGAAGTGGTCGGCTAACATCGGAATGTCTTCGCGTCGGTCACGCAAGGGCGGCAGGTGGATGGGGATCACGTTCAACCGGTAGAACAGGTCTTCGCGGAAACGCCCTTCGGTGACTTCTTTTTCCAGGTTTTTGTGGGTGGCGACGATGATGCGCAGGTTGACCTTGCGGATTCTGTTTTCGCCAACACGTTCGATTTCTTTTTCCTGCAAAACGCGCAACAGCTTGACCTGCACGCTCTCATTGAGATCACCGATTTCATCAAGGAACAGGGTACCGCCCTCGGCTTCCTCGAATTTTCCCCGCCGGTCCTGCACGGCACCTGTGAATGCGCCCTTCACATGGCCGAACAGCTCTGACTCCAGCAGACTGTCTGACAACGCGGAGCAGTTAACCTTGACCAGCGGATTCTCCGCACGCGGGCTTTCGTAATGGATGGCTCGGGCTACCAGTTCCTTGCCGGTGCCGCTCTCGCCAAACAGGCAGACGGTGGAATCGTACTCGGCCACGTTGCGGATGGATTGATAAAGGTCGCGCATGACCGGGCTTTTGCCGATCAGATTACGGAAGGAGTGCGTCGACTTAAGTTCGTTGCGCAGGCGGTTGAGTTCGGTGATATCGGTCAGCGATACCAGCACATGGGGTTCTTCGTTGAGTGAAAGCGACAGGTGCCCGGCCTGGAATTCTCCCATGCGCCTGGTGCCATCGCTTCTCATGAAGGGCGATCGGAATTCCACCTTCTGGTTTTCACCGTCTTTAACGGTCATGCACAATTCGCAATTGTTGATGCAAAGTCCCTTATCGAAAATAACAACACACTTTTCACCCAGCACCTCGTCCTTGCGATGGCCGGTGATTTGTTCGGCAGCCGCGTTGAAATGGGTGATCTGCATGCTTGGGTTGTAGACAAACACCGCTTCGTTGAGCAGGTCCAGAACGGTGTCGAGATTATCTTCTGTCAGAATTTCCATGATTTAGGGGCTCCTTCTGCAATAACTAAAATTCTAGGAGATATGAGGGGATGTTGCAAACTTATAATGCAACATTTCTGGTGGCAGAACTTTGGGTTAGTGGTTGAGGAGCTATCCAAAAAATAGGGGAGGGGGAAACTGGGGTTTCAAAAGTAAGGGGAAAAATCAGGAAGCCACAACGCGGTTTCGTCCCTCAGCTTTGGCCTTGTAGAGTCGGTCGTCGGCCAGTTTCAGGAAGACTTCAAAGCTGGAGTCGGGATTGTCGATCTCGCAGACCCCGATACTTGTGGTGATGCTTATTGAGTGTCCTTCGAATTCAATAGGCATATCTTCGATTGAAGCCCGGAGTTTCTCAGCAAACATTGTGGCCCCGTTGACCTCACTTTCAACCAGCAATATCAGGAACTCCTCTCCGCCCCAGCGACAAACAGTGTCCATTTCCCGGCTGTTGACTTTTAGCTTGCGGGACATTTCTTTTAAAACATAATCGCCCGTGTTATGACCATAGCCATCATTTATCGATTTGAAGTGATCAATGTCCAACATAAGGATTGAAAAAGGACGTTGATTGCGCCGGAATCGGGCTTTTTCGTAGTCCAGTCTCTGATAGAACCCACGCCGGTTCAATAGCCCGGTTAGGGAATCTGTGAGGGTGGCGGCTTCGAGTTTTTCAATCAGGTCTTCTTTTTCCTTCAATAGAAGTTTTTGCTGGCGGATATCACGGGCAATGGATGAGACCCCGATAATATTGCCCATTGAATCGTGAAAAGGAGACAATGTGAGGGCCACCTCAATTTCAGTTCCATCTTTTCGAAGACGTTTAGTTTCAAAATTGGTCAGCACCTGGCCACGTTTTACAGATTCAACAAGATAAGCGGGTTCGTGTTGATAATCATCAGGAACAAGCATGGACACATGGCGGCCCACGATCTCCACCTCGCTATAACCAAAAATACCCTTGGCGGCGCGGTTCCACAGAATGATCGTTCCATCAAGAAGGATTCCCAAAACAGCGTCATCTGTATTTTCAACGACGGATGCCAGCCGGGCTTGCCCTTCCATGGCCTGTTTCAGGCGGGTGATGTCTTTGGTGATTCCGACAAACATCCGGCCTTCATCATTGACCATCTCAGAGACGCCAAGGTCCATGGGAAAGGTGGAGCCATTTTTCCTGAGGCCGATGACTTCCCGGCCGATTCCAATGATTTTCGGAACCCCAGTTTCATTGTAATTTTTCAGATATTGATCATGTTCAGAGCCATAGGGTTCCGGCATCAGCATTTTGACATTTTTCCCCATTACTTCATTAGACTTGTAGCCGAACAT
>JAJDAX010000159.1 GCA_029261615.1 Nitrospinaceae bacterium | reverse complement strand
AAAGAAAAAGCCATGCTTGAACAATCTCTTGAGCGTGAACGCAAAATGCAAAAAACTAAACTGCAGAGACAGCTCGCACAACTTGAGATTGAAATCACACAACAATTAAAACGAAAACTCAATCGCAAGAAAAAATCCCATGAGACATCGCTGGATTCAACCGGGGAAGACACGACTGACGGATGGGTTACCACTTATGCTGATCTCGCCACTCTCCTCATGACATTTTTCGTAATTTTTTATTCTCTGGGACAAATGAATATTCAGGAAATTCTCGACGTTGTTGAAGATGGCGGCCCCCCTGAAAAGCTCCAGAGCCTGATCAAGGCTCAGCAAAACCCGGAATCACTGGAGATGGCTGTTGGGCTGGCACCGAATCGGATTGTTGAGGACCTGCAAAATTTATCTGAAAAGTTAAAAGATCTGACGAATATCGATTCCAAGAGTAACAAAAACAAAATTATCCTGAAACTGCCCGGGGAGACTCTGTTTTCTTCTGGGAGCGCAGATCTCAACCTGGAAAAAAGCAGGGAAGCCCTGGAAGAAATTGTAAAGGTTGCAAAAAAATACCCAAGGTATAAAATTCAGATAAATGGCCACACAGACGATATCCGCATGGACTCGGAACAATTTCCGACCAACTGGGAGTTGTCTACTGCCAGGGCCGCCGCAGTTCTAAGGTTTTTCCTGGATAAAAATATTCCTGCCGAACGAGTTTCGGCTTCAGGTTATGCAGACACTTTTCCATTGGCAGACAATAACACCGAACCGGGTCGCATACTCAACAGGAGAGTTGAAATTGTTCTGGAAAAAGAAAGCTGAAAAAGAAGAAGAATTAAAACACATTAAGGTTCCATCGGATAGCCGGCAAGCCTACAGGATCAATCCATCCGAGGATGACCCCATCCTTCTTTATTCTGGAAAGGATACTTACGAAGTTGTGGATATCAGTTCCGGCGGCTTATCGATACTCAGCGACAAATTGAAAGTTGATAATGAACTCGACGTGAATTTTTCTCTTCCCGTTACGGAGGAAAAAATTGACGCACGAATCAAAGTCCTTCGGCACGGGAAAAAGAAAGTCTGTCATTGCCAGTTCGTTGGTCTTCCTCAGGAAATGGAAGATAAAATTCACAAATACGTTCTCGAACGCCAGAAAGAGGAACTTCGGTTCTAGCACCAACTCTTCCTGAACTCCCCTCTTTCCTGATCACCCAATGCCCCTTCCCATCGATAGCGGCCCTGCCTCATGGAATGAATCCGAATTACGTTTGCTTCGTACGGTCGATCTGTTCCAACAAAAACCGGGGATCATGCAAAAAGCAGAAGGGAAACTGGCGGAATTGAATCTATCCCTTCAAAACCTCCTCAATCAAGGTCTGGGACCCTGCCCGGAAAATGCCGATATCCACAAGGGGCAGATTGCGCGAGGAGAAAATCATAAAGGATTTCCTTATCTATCCCTCGACATGCCGCAACTTTTAAACAAACAGGAATTTTTTACATTCCGCACACTTTTCTGGTGGGGGCACTACCTGGGTTTTTCCTTGATTCTAAAAGGGGGAACGTTTGAACAGTTTCAATCAAACCTGTTAGAAAAATGCAGTGACCTGATTCCCAATGATATCTATTTTTCTATTTCAGAAACGCCCTGGGACTGGGGACTCGACAAAGCATCACACCTCAAACTCGGGCAGACGCCAACAAATGAAATCACCCAGCATTGCAACCAAAAGGGTTTTATAAAGCTACTGAAAGTTTTTCCCATGGATCAACCAGAATTCCCATCACTGGACTGGTCAATTGCCGGGCTTGAAACTTATCGGCAATTGACCGCGTTGATCTCGAAACCCACCTGAAAATTCAATCAAATTTATCCTGGCAACACAGAGACCAGCGGCAATAACCGTGCAGATTGATTGGTCGACACCACTTCCAGTTTTTCCTGGCCGTAGAGTTTGAGATAGAAAACAGAATGTGTGTAGTCTGGAATCGGGGACACCTTACTGGTGGGAATATGCAACGGTGTTGGGGTCATAAAACTTTTGCGACGGGAAGCACGAAACACCTCACCGGCACCCACTTGCTGTTCACTGCGGACCATTCGGCATAACCGGGGATTCTCAGGGGGACATCGCAATAGAAACACCTGATCAACCGCATCAAATTCCCCGAAACCACCTGCAAAAACCCCGATCCCCTTGGCAGGAATCGGAGAGTTCTCGCCAATATCCGTGGATTCCAGTGCGAAACAGGCTTCCGGGATAGACGCATCCACCTTCAAGAGGCGAGGTGAAGCCAGACCATCTTTCCGGGAACCCTCCAAAAAAGCCTCCACATCCTGAAGCCGGATCAAAGGAACACGCAAAAGAGAACCCTTTCAAATACAATTAATCTAGAGACTCCTTAAATTCGCAGAATATCCATTTCAGGGGCCCCTCATAATTGAAGGGCATTATCGAGGCCCTTCATTAAAAATATTTAATACTATTTTACATTACACACCCCCCCTGCTGGTGAGAAAATAGGACAGCAAATCTGTGTCCATTACTGATTAAATTCTGGTTCCCTTTTCTCTTTAAGAAAGAATCACGGCTCCAAATGAACTACGAGCAAACTCTCGATTACCTGAATGACCTTATCCAAAGTGGTATCAAGCTTGGACTCGATAACACCACGCGTCTTCTGGATGCTTTGGGAAACCCCCAATTAAGGGTCCCAACCATCCATATCGCTGGAACCAATGGCAAAGGGTCAACTGCGGTGTTTACAGAATCGATTCTCCGCTGTGCCGGTTACCGGACCGGACTGTACACCTCCCCTCATCTTCTCGATTACAAGGAGAGGGTCCAGGTCAATCGTCAGGACATATCACCAGACCAACTCGCACATGTTGCCACCCACATCCGCGAAATTTGCGAGAAGAACAAAATCTCCGCCACCTATTTCGAAGTGGGAACAGCCATCGCTTTTCTTCATTTTTATCGAAGCGGATGCGATTGGAATGTAATCGAGGTTGGAATGGGAGGGAGACTGGATTCCACCAACCTTTGTCAGGCACAAGTTTCGGTGATTACCTCTATTTCAAAAGACCATGAATCCAGCCTGGGTCAGAACCTTGTAGATATCGCCGCAGAAAAAGCCGCTATCATCAAGCCCGGCGGTACAGTAATTGCTGGAAAGAACACAGAAGAGGTTTGCGAGGTGATTGAATCGCAGGCGCAGAAAGCCGGTTGCCCCATCCAGTTTCTGGGCCGGGATTTTATAGTTCGAGGCAGAAACTGGAATGGGCACAGTCAGACCTTCGACTGGAGCAACTCTGACCAAATGTATGAGCGTCTGGAAATCTCGCTTTTAGGCGAATTTCAGGTCCAGAATGCCGCTTTGGCCATTTCC
>JAJDAX010000158.1 GCA_029261615.1 Nitrospinaceae bacterium | reverse complement strand
CGGCGTTGCTGCGTCAGGCTTTCGCCCATTGCGCAATATTCCCCACTGCTGCCTCCCGTAGGAGTCTGGACCGTGTCTCAGTTCCAGTGTGGCCGATCACCCTCTCAGGCCGGCTAACCATCGTAGCCTTGGGGGGCTGTTATCCCTCCAACTAGCTAATGGTCCGCGAACTCATCTACAAACGGAGCTTGAGGCTCCTTTGGCCACATCACATAAGAGACGTGGTCTTATCTGGTATTAGCACAGGTTTCCCCGCGTTATCCCAAATTCGTAGGCAGATTATTCACGTGTTACTCACCCTTGCGCCACTTTACTATCTCCCCGAAGGGAAAATTCTCGTTCGACTTGCATGTGTTAGGCACGCCGCCAGCGTTCGTTCTGAGCCAGGATCAAACTCTCCAGTTATAAAACCTTGGAATTCAATCCAGAATAAATCAAAGTAATTGTGTTGCTAGACCCGCAACATCTTTTGACACCTATTCAATTTTCAAAGAGCAAAGACTAAAAAAGCGTATAAGAAATACGCAGTCTTGTATAACGAAATAATTAGAATTTTCTGAAAAAAAGGCAAGAAATCTCTATGTGAAAACCTTTTCCTTAAAAATTATCCGGAAAAAGCTTTCAGATAAAGATTGTCAGGCAAATTCATCAACTGCGCTAATAATAGACCCTGAAGAATTGAAATGCAATAGTTAATATCAATAAAATTGCACTTTTTTTCATTTTTCCTTCACTTTTTAAAAAAAAAATAGCACCCCCTTATAAATAGTGGGTTTGCAGGTCACTAATGAGCCTAAAGGAAAGGTTTTAAAGGGGGATTTATTCTGAAATAAACAGAATTGACATCTTTTTAAGGACAGTGATAGTCTTAAATTATGAAAAACAGCTCAAAATTTCTAAAAATTGTTTTTACCGTTCTGGTTTTTTCTCTGGTGGTTCCTCTGTCACCCTCGGTTTCTTCGGCGAAAGCTAGAATATGCTGCAAGAAAGTCTGCAAGAGCATGATGGGGACTGCGCCCCAGGCTACTTCAAAGACAACTAATCAGGGCAAATCTGCAACAGGTGTAGCTCCTTGCGGTAATGAGAGTTGTTTGATTACAGATAAAAAGTCTGAATCTGTTTCTTTTGTTGTGGCACAAAGCACTACGCCTGTAGATTTTACTCGGGTCGCCTTACTGGAAAAGGAGTCCTCGCAAGTTTTCCAGTCTGTTCCTGTCCAGGGGACCGCCAACAAACACCGCAAGTCTCCTCTTTATCTTTTTCATTCTATCTTTCGTATTTGAAAACTTCCGTTTTTATTATTTTAATTCCCTGCTAAAACTATAACTAAAAGCAACCCCCTCAGTCCCCCTTATCAGGGGGAGGCTCATTTTAATTGCCCCCTGAAACGTGAGGAAATAAGCTTTTAAAAAAACGGAAGGTTTTTATGGTTATTTTACGAAACACCTCAAAACTATTTGCGTGCGCAGCACTGGTATTGCTGGGCACGAGCAATAGTTATGCCTTACCTATCAATAGCGATTTAGGACTCACTCCTCATAAAGACGAAATAATAGTGAGAGTGCAGACCCGTTATACTTTCAAGGGTGACGATCCCACCTCTCAAGACCGTGAGCAGGATATTTATTCAATCCCTTTAGTTGCTGTGTACGGATTTAGCTCCAAGGCTTCCATATTGGTCAAAGTTCCCATTATTTCAAAGGAGTTGCGGGCGATCAATTCTCCTGATCGTGGCGATACGGGAATTGGCGACACCACCGTATTGGGCAAGTACCGTGTCTATACAAATAACTTCAAAGGTGGAACATCGCGTTTATCGTTGGTGGGTGGGCTGGAATTGCCCACCGGTAGAGATGATGAGCGAGACTCGGTGGGACTGTTGCCAGCACCGCTGCAATTAGGATCGGGGGCGGTGGATTTTATAGTAGGCGCTGCTCATACATTTCAGACGCTGGATTATGAGTTAGATGCCGACTTTCGATATAAAAACAATCGAGAGGCCAATCAATTCGATTTTGGCGATGTGTTTCAATATAACTTTTCTTTTCAAAAACGAATTCTTCCCGCCACGCTTCCTGATAAGGGAATTTACAGTCAGTGGAATGCGTTGTTGGAATTCAACGGAAGTGTTGCCGGTAAAAATGAATCGTTGGGAGTAAGTGTTCCTAATTCTGGTGGACACTCGCTTTTTCTTTCCCCCGGTATTCAATACGTAAGTCAAAGAACGGTCTATGAATTTTCTTTTCAGCAACCGATCTTGCAG
This sequence comes from Nitrospinaceae bacterium, assembly GCA_029261615.1. Next base: position 2,766 of record JAJDAX010000158.1, on the reverse strand, counting down.
AATCTGAACGGCAACCAATTGGAAACCGATTATAAACTGGTGTTGAGCGCACGAATCCAATTTTAAGAAAGGAGTTTCAATTATGAAGAATAATTTTATCGTTGCGCTTTTATGCTTTGTTTTGACGTTGGTTTCTGGGGCTGAGCTTTCAGCCAAAGACGCAACTCAAAAAGTAATGATCAAGGTTGAAGGCCTATATTGCCCCTTCTGTTCTTATGGATTAGAAAAGCAGGTGAAGAAGATTGAAGGATTTAAAAGTGTTCAGATAAATATCAAGGAAGGTACAGCGGAGATTGAATTCAAACCTGGTGTGGAAGTCTCTGAGAAAGATATTCTCACAGCGGTAGAAGATGCCGGGTTTGATTTGGATGGCGTGAAATGGCTGGCCGGGAAAAAAGCGCAATGAAAAACTATTTTGCAATCCTGTTGATGGCGGTTGTGTGCACCGCCTGCGCCCATGCTCCTTTAAAAGTTTCGTCTCCTCCAGAAAGTTGGGGGAGCCGGGGCACAGCCCCCGGGCAGTTCAACGACCCCTTTGCGATTACGGTGGATGCTTTGGGGAATGTCTATGTCGCCGATGCTCGTAACCATCGCATACAAAAGTTTACTGGCGATGGTGAATTTATTGGCGAATGGGGTGGGCAGGGGAAAGAGCCGGGGCAATTTGAAAGGCCATCGGGGTTGGCAGTGGATGCTGAAGGAAATGTTTTTGTCGCCGACTACGAACTCGACCGTATTCAAAAATTCACTTCTGATGGAAAGTTTCTGATGCAATGGGGAAGCTCAGGTAAAAGCGCAGGGCAGTTCAATTCACCCACCGGCCTGGCTATCGATTCGCAGCAACATATTTTTATCACCGATACCTACAACCATCGCATCCAGAAATTCGATTCGCAGGGAAACTTTTTAATTGAGTGGGGAGAGTATCAGGTGGTTTCTATTGTGAAATCTTTTTTGGGGTTCTTAATTGGAGCAGAAGGCAATTTTAATTATCCCACTCGGATTACTGTCGGGTTAGATAATACGCTCTACGTTTCCGATGCTTATAACAATCGAGTGCAGAGGTTTTCGCCAGAAGGCGTTTTTATTTCTCAGTTTGGCGGTATCGGATTTTTGGGCAGTAGCTTTCGTGTGTCGTCAGGTATTGCCAGTGACAGGCATGGAAATTTATTCGTCGCCGATTTTTATAATCACCGTTTGCAAAAGTTCACTGTGGATGGAACTTTCTTAAACCAATGGGGAGGGAAGGGCGATGCGGTTGGGATGTTTGATGGCCCTACCGATGTTGCCGTTGGTCCTCAAGGTCGGGTTTATGTCGCCGACTGGGGCAATCACCGAATCCAGATTTTTAAACTAAAAAGGGAGTGAGGTTTTTTATTTTTTTATGGGTTGGGATCGATGGGTGATCAGCCAATAGGATATGCCGAGACATAAAACCAGAACCCCATACATAACTACGTCTGTCGTTTTCGCGGGAGAAAGTGAAAAGATTAAAATTTTTCGAATGAGCGCGGCGATGGCCAAGGTGATGAAAGCTTCAAGCGCGAAACTTCCTCCACGTAGATGTTCCATTTCTTGATGGATGAGTTCTATGGCGGCCCATAAGATCAATAAACTTCCTAAAATAGTTAATATCCCTTCCTCTACCTCGTTCTTTCCAGAAAATAGAAGGTAGACATCGTAAACAAACAATCCAATCGCAAAAGTCGCTACCATGACCAATGCACCGGCGAGCAGGTAGTTGAAGTAAGCGCTGGTTTTCTTTAACCAACCCAACAATGTTTTTTCAGTGAGAGAAAGGGATAGGTACTTGCTCATTTCTTCTTGGCGATAAGAACTGGTCAATACATCCAAGTTGACATCGAGAATTCTCTCAAATGCCTGGACTCTTTCAGTAAGGGTTTCGCTTTCTTTGCAATGGGTTTGAATTTTGCCAATGGTGAAAACACGGACAAAGTTAAAAGCCGCGTTTACATAATGAGTTGGAAGGCCAAGGCGGACATGGGTCTCACCAATTTTATATAGCTTAAGGAAGTAGGTGATGTCGTAGGTGCCTTTGAATAAATCCATATACCATTGGCGAATCATTCCGCGATGCCTTTTGAGGATTTCTTCATCTTTGAGAAAATCTGCGGTTTTCCCAAAGTTCCAAATGAATTCGTAAAACCCTTCTAAAAAGTCATCAGCGAATTCTTCAATCGTCGGCTGCATTTCTAGTAGAAACGCTTCGTCTTCTTTTGTGAAGCGGTAATGTGATTTTATCGATGCATAATCGTTTTGTATTCCGCTGTCCATGGCCTTATTTTTTTGAGAGAAATATGCTGTTTTCAATATAGATTATAACATGGAGCAATGAAGATATAAGGATCTTTTTATCTGTATATAGGGATTGTTGTTTTTTGCGAGGTTGGTTAGTGAATGTGAGTTGAATTCAGCTGAATGGAAAATTAAGGATTGTTTATTTCTGTTTCTTCGACCATTTGTAGACTTTTGAGGGTATAGAGTTTGTGATAGAGGCCTTCTTGTTCCATTAATTGTTTATGGTTGCCGCTTTCCACAATTTGGCCTTTGTCGAGAACGATAATGCGTTCGGCGTTATGGATGGTGGATAATCGATGCGCGATGATGAACGAGGTACGGCCCTGCATCAATTTTTCCAATGCGTCTTGTATAAGGAGTTCGGACTCGTTATCCAGCGCAGATGTGGCTTCATCCAAAATCAGGATGCGTGGGTTTTTTAAGATAGCGCGGGCAATGGCGATGCGT
>JAJDAX010000157.1 GCA_029261615.1 Nitrospinaceae bacterium | reverse complement strand
GACCGGAGATGTCGATCAGAGTTTGGGTCAATTTGTTTACGGAGGTTTCCTGGCCGGTCCCTACATTGAAAACCCCTGTAATGTTTTTGTCCAGAGCCCTCACATTGGCAGAGACAATATCCCGAACAGAGATAAAATCCCGTGTCTGCACCCCATCGCCAAAAATAATGGGTCGTTTCCCACTAGTCAACCGGTGACAATGAGTGGCAACCACCCCGGCTTCCCCCAGGGGATTTTGTCTTGGGCCAAATACATTGCTGTATCGCAAGATGACGCGGTCTAGCCCATGCACTTCTTTGAAGAAATTGAGATAATATTCAGCACACAGTTTGGATATTGCGTAAGGACTGTATGGGGCAGGGATCGCCGTTTCATCTGCCGGGCTGTTATTCAATTCTCCGTAAATTGCGCCACCGGTGGATGCGAATACAACCCTCGTAACTTTAAAAGATATAGCATTTTGGAGTAATTGTAAAGTCCCGATAATATTGGAGTTAGCGTCTTTGTCCGGGTTTTTGACGGATTCCTGAATTGATATCTGTGCGGCGTGGTGATTGATAACGTCAATCTTTTCATCACCCATGATTTGAAAAATATCCGAAGACGTGATGTCGACCGGGTAGAAAACGGCCTGATCTGGGACAAGCTCAATTTTGCCCGTGGTGAGGTTGTCGACCACCACCACCTTATGTCCCTCGGCGATATAGGCATCAGCAACATGCGATCCAATAAATCCTGCGCCTCCTGTAACGAGGATATTCATGGTTTGTCCATGTTAAGGAGTCGGGTTAATTCGTATAGCTTGTCGAGGGCGTCACGGGGTGTGAGGCTGTCTGGGTCCAATTCCTGAATTGCCTTTACCAGGGGAGAAGCAGACTCCTGAAAGAGTCCCAATTGTTGCGGCACGTCTTCAGTGGGTTGTTCCTTAAGGCCTCGTTTAGGAAATCCGGCGGCATCAAATTCGTTGTTTTCGTGGTTACCCAGTATTTCTCTGGCGCGCTCCAGGACGGAATTCGGCAATCCAGCGAGACGTGCCACCTGAATTCCGTAGCTCTTGTCTGCACCTCCTTCTGCGATCTTATGCAGAAAAATTATTTCATCGTTCCATTCTTTGACCTGTACCTGGCGGTTCTGGACTCCCTTATGAAGTAAAGCCAATTCGGTCAGTTCATGGTAGTGCGTCGCAAACAGGGTACGTGCTCCGAGTCCATCAGGGCCATGAAGGTATTCGACAATGGCCCAGGCGAGGCTCAGCCCATCAAATGTGCTGGTCCCACGTCCGATTTCATCGAGAATGATGAGACTGCGGGAGGTGGCATTATTTAGAATATTCGCCGTTTCGTTCATTTCCACCATGAAGGTGGATTGCCCTCGCACCAAATGATCTTGAGCACCGACCCGCGAAAAAATACGATCGACCATCCCGACCTCTGCTGAATCGGCAGGTATGAAGCAGCCGATCTGCGTCATCAAAGCGATCAGCGCGATTTGTCTGAGGTAAGTAGATTTCCCGGCCATGTTGGGGCCGGTGATAATGATCACCTGGTTTTCATTGCAGTCAAGTTTGCAATCGTTGGCCGTAAAATTTTGCGAAGGGTCCAAAGATTCCACCAATGGGTGCCTGCCGTTTTCTATGATGAGCTGGTCGTCATCATTCAACTTGGGTCGACTGTACCCATTGCGATGAGACAATTCTGCAAACCCGGCCAGTGCATCGAGTTGACTGATGATCCCGGTCATGTCCTGTATGCGTCTTCCCTCAGCGGCGGTTTGCTCGCGCACTTTTTGGAGGAGCACCTGTTCCATCTCTTTAATTTTTTCTTCAGCGCCACTGATATCTTCTTCCAGCTTTTTGAGTTCCGGACTGATAAAGCGCTCTGCATTGACCAGCGACTGCTTTCTTATGTAATCGTCCGGGACGCGGTCCAGATTTTTTTTGGTGATCTCAAGGAAGTACCCATAAATTTTGTTGTAGCCGACTTTGAGTTGGGGAATGCGAGTCCGCTCGCGTTCCCGCGTTTCCAGCGCGGCGATTTCCTGATTACCGGTATGCGAAATTGTTTTAAGGCGATCCAGTTCCGGGTCCTGTCCTTGTTTGATTATGTGTCCGCCCTTAGACGCGAGAGGCGGGTCGTCAACGATGGATCGGTCGATGTTATCGTGAATATCCTCCAGATCATCCCAGCATTCAAGGTAGCTCTTTAGCACTGGGGAGGATGCGTCTTCCAATTTTTGGCGGAGCAATGGAAAATGTGCGATCGAATTTTTTAGTGAAACCAGTTCGCGTGGATTGCAGGTGACAAGAGAAATGCGAGCCAGCAATCGTTCAAGGTCAAGGATGCCTGACAATTGCCCACGAATTTCCTGTCGTAGCATGGGTTGTTCTGTAAACAGGCCCACTTTGTCCAGACGCGATTCAACCTGCTCGCGGTTGACGAGTGGTTTTAGGATCCATTCCCGAACTATGCGCGCGCCCATGGGGGTAAACGTCTGGTCGAGAAGCCCGAGCAGGGAGTGTTTGCGCTCACCACTACTGGATCGTACTAACTCGAGACTGTGCACGGTGGCTTCATCAAGCAGCATGAAGTCATTCAAGTGGACCGTGTTTAAGCGGTTGATATGTTGCAGCGATGTTTTTTGGGTTTCGTTCAGGTAATGGATCAGGCCTCCGGCTGCACAGATAGCAAGTGGCAGGTGGCTGCATCCAAAGCCATCGAGAGACTGGGTTTTAAAATGTTCCAACAAGCTGCGTTTGGCATGCGACGCGTGAAAGGTCCAGCTTTCCCGAGGGCACCAGTTTTCGCACAGGGAAGATAGAGTGCTCATCCCATTTCCATTGGAAGGCAGCAGGGATTCTGGACAAATGATTTCCTTGGGTTCCATTCGAGCCAATTCATCCTGCAGGAGATGGAGCGTTTCTGCACCTTCTATTTGGGTGACGAAGAAATGACCGGTAGAGATATCCAGTGAGGCCAGTCCGGTACCTTTGTCGTCCTGATAAATTGAAACCAGAAAGTGATGATTTTTGGGGTCGAGGAGGTGATCCTCAAGAACCGTACCTGGAGTGATCACGCGCACAACCTCGCGCTTGACGATCCCCTTGGCCTGCCTGGGGTCTTCAACCTGCTCGCAGATGGCGATGCTTTGTCCCTTTTTGATGAGTTTGGCGATGTAAAGAGCTGAGGAATGATGAGGAATGCCGCACATGGGAATTGGCTGATCTTTGTTTTTATTGCGGCTGGTCAGTGCGATCTCGAGGATGGCAGCGGCTTTTTTGGCATCTTCAAAAAACATTTCATAGAAGTCCCCCATCCTGAAAAACAGAATCGAGTCGGGGTGTTCACCCTTGATGCTCATGTATTGCTGCATCATCGGGGTTTCTTCAACAGACGAAGGCGTCTTGTTTTTGACCTTGCTCATCAGCTTAACTAGAGGGAAAGTTTTTGAAAGTGCGGTTGCAATCGGGTGAAGGTGGCTTCGAGATGTTCCGGATGAACTTTTGTTTCGCTCAGTACGGGCATGAAGTTAGTGTCACCTGCCCAGCGCGGCACGATATGAGCGTGGATGTGTTCGTCAAAACCCGCCCCTGCACTTTTTCCAATATTGTATCCCACATTGAATCCATCAGGGTTGTAAGCTTCACGAAGGATTGCCACCGTTTTTTGAATCAGCTTACTCGATTCCAGAAGCTCTTCCGGGGTAACCTTTGTCAGACAGGAAAGGTGCCTGTAAGGTGTGACCATCAGGTGACCGTTTGAGTAGGGGAAGGTATTGATGATAATAAAACAGGTGGTGCCGCGATAAAGGATTTTATTTTTCTGGTCATCATTCTGAGGTGGCAGTGTGCAAAAAATGCATTCACCGGACTTTATACCCTGAATGTATTCCATTCTCCATGGAGCCCAAAGGGATTCCATCGTTCACCACTTTCCGGGGTGTTGCCCCAATCAGAAATTGCTGGTGCCGGATGGCAACACTCCGGGAAACAATTTCTGGAATAAAGTTTTTGTTTTCTTTTTCATGATGGTCGCATCTTTTTGAGACAGTTCATGATCGTAGCCTAAAAGATGCAGCACGCCATGAATAATGAGCAGCATTAATTCCTGATCGATTGTCAGGTGATGCTCTTTGGCCTGGCGTTTTGCGGTCTCTGCAGAGAGGACCACGTCACCTAAAAGCCGGATTCCCTCTTCGTCTATTGCCTCTTCCCCCTGGGGAAAAGAGAGGACGTCCGTTGCCTTGTCCTGTTCACGATAATTGTAATTCAGCTCCCGGATTTTTGCATCGTTTGTGATTAATATACTGAGTTCTGTTTTTTCAAGTTCCAGGGCTTTTAAGACCGTGATTGTTCGGGATTTGATCCCGGTCGTGTCCAGTTTGATTTTTCTCTGGGCATTTCGAATCAGGACTTCCATTTACTCCTGACGATTCTGGACTGGTGCAAAGTCGGCACTTCTTTGTGCTGAGTTTGATTCACTGTCTTTTCGGTCATAGGCTCGGACGATTTTTTTTACCAGTTCGTGCCTGACAACATCCTTTTCGGTAAACTGAATGACTTTGATGCCGTCAATCCCTTTCAATATTTGATGCGCTTCTACCAGTCCGGATAAAGTTCCTCTCGGCAGGTCCACCTGTGTTATATCTCCGGTGACTACCATTTTGGAGCGGAAGCCAAGCCGGGTGAGGAACATTTTCATTTGCTCAGGTGTGGTGTTTTGTCCCTCATCGAGAATGATAAATGAATCGTTCAATGTACGTCCACGCATGTAGGCCAAAGGGGCGATTTCTATAAAACCTTCCCGGATCATTTGTTGCACCTGTTTAAAATCGACCATGTCATAAAGCGCGTCGTATAAAGGCATGAGGTAAGGATTGATTTTTTCAGAGATGTCACCCGGAAGAAAACCCAACTTTTCACCCGCTTCAACCGCTGGTCGCGCCAGGATGATGCGCTGAAACTGGCGTTTCAAAAAACCTTCTACAGCAAGGGCGACGGCAAGATAGGTTTTGCCAGTTCCTGCAGGCCCGACCACCAATGCAATATCGTTTTCACGGATGGCGTGGATCAGTTCTCGCTGCCCGGGAGTTTTTGGGGTGATGTAACCAATCTTTGGAGAAACAGAGATGCGCTCATTGAACAGGCCGACGAGATCGACATCAGGGTCATCCGCCATCAAGCGGATCGCAAACTTGATGTCTCCATTGGCCAGTGCGGTGCCTCGTTCCAACAAAGTATGAAGTTGGACCAGGAGGCGGTCAACCGTATCTACCGCCATTTCGGGCCCGCTGATTCGCACCTGATTTTCACGCGTGGTGATGCGAACATCGAACTTCTTTTCGATGGCTTTTAGATTCGTATCCTGGGTCCCGAATATTTCGGGGATAAACTCGTTGGATTCCAGAACCCGTTCCCGGATGGTGGAAGAGGGCGGTGAGGTGTCGTTTTCAACAGTCATTTGCTGCTATTATAACGGGCGCGGGATTCACTTGTCAAAGCCAGGAAACCGCTAATTTATTTAAAACAAATGGTTTGAGCAAATTACCAGGAAGGGCCGGTGGCACCCCGGATGAGCGACAGGAATTCGCCCCGGGTGCGGGGATCTTCTTTAAAAAGACCGAGCATGGAACTGGTGGTGGTGTAGGAGTTTTGTTTTTGAACACCACGCAT
>JAJDAX010000156.1 GCA_029261615.1 Nitrospinaceae bacterium | reverse complement strand
ATTGTTGAACTCGCCACCCAGGGCATCAAACTGGATTCCAAAGTTTTTCAACTTGGGTAAGGGAAGTGCCAGACTTGCCGCACCACCACCGGACCCGTTGCCATCAACCGAACCGCCAAAACCTTCGACCTTACCGTTGATTCCAGATACAGCAGGACCCTCGGCATGGACCCAACCTGCAAAACCCAGCAAGAATCCTGTAATCAACAGAGTCAGGGAAAATAGCTTGATGGAACGAGAATTAGAATCTGAGTTATTTTTCATGATTTCGGGCAACCTTCTTAAAAATGACCACAAAATATCGGAGAACAATAGCAGAATTGTAAATCTAATACTAGTCAGAGAGATATAACTACTTTGGAACACTGCCTGGTTTTTCCGGTAGTTGACCGCAAGGTCCGTTGGCCCTTTCGACAAGCTCAGGGAAGACTCCGCGCCTGGCACCCACCAGCCGTTGAGGCGACGGGCAAACCTCTAACCAGGTAGCAATAGTTTTGGACAGCATATCTGAGAGGGCTTCCCAATTGGCCGTGCGCCTAGCACCGGCTTTCATTAGCCCACTGCTAAGTGCGGCCGAGGGAAATGCCGATGGCTTCGGCGCATCGGACAAGTTGGTGATCCGATGGCACCGTGCGTACTTTTCCAGCGATGTCTTCAAGCGGGATCAGGTCAATGGCGAGGGAATTCAGGACAACGAGTTTTCCAAAGTCACCGTGCGCTGCGGCTTCCACGGCGCGATGCCCCAGCCGGGTTCCGAGCAGGCGGTCAAACGAGGTGGGTGTACCGCCACGCTGAACGTGACCGAGCACGGTGCAGCGCACTTCGAGGTCGATGTTTTGTCCAAGACGACTGGCGATGTAATTACCGACACCGCCCAATTGGGCGACTCCTTGCAGGCGTGTTGCGGCGGCTTCTGAAACGATCTGCTCACCGCCTTTTTCACGTGCGCCCTCCCCCACCACCACGATGGAAAACGGACTGCCACCCTCTGCGCGCGCGAGGATTTTCTTTTCTACTTCTGCCAAGTCGTAGGGGATTTCCGGGATCAGTATGATGTGGGCACCGCCCGAGATTCCCGACTCCAGCGCGATCCACCCGGCGTTGCGCCCCATAACTTCCAGGATCATCACGCGCTGATGACTCTTGCCCGTAGTGGTCAACCGATCAAGTGCATCGACTGCCACCTGGACGGCGGTTTGGAACCCGAAGGTGTAGTCCGTTCCTTCAAGATCGTTGTCGATGGTTTTGGGAATGCCAATTACAGGACACCCCTTCTGATGCAGTTTATAACCGATCTCCTGCGTGCCCTCTCCACCGACGACAAACAGACAGTCGAGCCTCATTTTATGAAAGTTATCAACACAATCTTTTGAGCGATCGAGGGTTTCAATGCTGCCATCTTCCCGCATGTGCCGGTAGGCAAAGGGGTCGCCTTTATTTGAGCTGCCAAGCAGGGTTCCACCCAATGGCAGAATATCCCGGGTGGCACGAATGGTGAGTGGCTGAGTCCGGTTTTCGATGAGGCCCTCGAAGCCGTCTTCGATCCCGACAACCTGACAATTGTATTCAATAATCGCCGCACGGGTGACAGCGCGGATCACTGCGTTGAGTCCGGAGCAGTCACCGCCGCCCGTTAAAATACCGACACGTTTTAGTGTCATTTCTTTCCTCATTGTTAATTTATTTTAGGGAGACAACCTATTTTATTTGATTCATTTTTTTTAATCCTCAAGCTTCACCTGCCCCCCTTCGACAAGCTCAGGGTGACAGGATAAAGGCTCATTGGCAAAACCTTCCGGTTATGCGCTCAAAAACTGTTTGCGCTCAACCCAATGATCAGCCGTCCGCCTCCCCGGCTAGGGGGGAGATGCAATGAAATCGTAATCCAGAGTGCCGGTAATTTTCAGGGGCACGATGCTGCCTGGTTCTGCATCACAGCTTTCGATGATCACCTGCCCGTCAATATCCGGACCCTGCGTTGCCAGGCGACCCGTGAGGAGGCTGTCTTCATCGAGTCCTTCAATCAAGACCTGCTGAACCGTCCCCACCTTTTCAACATTTTTAGTTTTGATCTGGTTCAGTTGGGTTTCCATCAGGATATCGCGCCGCTGTTCTGCAATTTCTTGCGGGACGCGGTCGGCATAGTCGAAAGCTGTGGTGCCCTCTTCGTCGGAGTAAACAAAAATCCCGAGATGATCGAAAACATATTCTTTTATGAACTCGTGCATATGTTCAAAGTGTTCTTCCGTCTCTCCGGGAAACCCGGTAATAAACGTGGTGCGCAGTGCCACTCCGGGGATGCGCTGTCGTAATTGATCGAGCATTTTGCGGACCCCTGCTTCACGTTCCTGCCGTTTCATGTGACCCAGCATAAAATCGTGGGTGTGCTGCAACGGGATGTCCATGTAGGGAACCACTTTATCAAGTCTGGCAACGGCATCCATCAACCGTTCAGTCACCATGGTTGGATAGCAGTAGAACAGCCGGATCCAATCAACGCCTTCAACCCCATTGATCTGCTCCAGAAGGTCGATCAATCCCTCCTTGAGTTTCAGGTCGTAGCCGTAGAGCGTGGTGTCCTGGGACACCAGATTGATCTCGCGGACCCCATTTTGGGCCAGCAAGGTCACTTCTTTCAAGATAGATTCCGGGGTGCGACTTTGAATAGGCCCCCGCAATTGAGGAATAATGCAAAAGGCGCACTTGTTGGAGCATCCTTCTGCAATTTTGACGTACGCCGTGTAGTCGGGGGTGGTCTGGACCCGTTGTCCATAGTTTTCAAAATAGACAGCGGGTTCGTGTGTCAGGTTGCGTTTGCCGCTATTTCCGTTGAGCAGGGTTTTAATCAGGGGATATTGTTTGGTCCCAAGCAGATGGTCAATTTCCGGAATTTCCTTGAGCAATTCTTCCGGGTGGCGTTCCGCCAGGCAACCGGTGACGATAAGTTTCTTGCAGGAGCCGTTTTCTTTATAGTCCGCCATCTCCAGAATGGTCTCGATGGACTCCTTGACAGAAGCCTGCAAAAACCCACAGGTATTGATAATAAGGACTTCGGCCTCCTCCTGTTCCGGAGTCATCTCATATCCGTTAAGAGCAAGGTCCCCCAAAAGTGATTCAGTATCCACAAGGTTCTTTGGACAACCCAGGCTGACCATTCCAATTTTCTTCATTTAGTGACCAATCCATTCCCAATCAAAAGCTTGTTTAAAAGGGTTTTATCATACACCATTAGCGTGAAAAAGCTGAAACCGGGAAATCCCTTTGAAACAAAGAGGCTGACCCACTTCCCTTTACCCAATATAGGGCAAAAACCATCGTTTTTTCTTGACTTAAACCCGTTTTTCTGGAAAATAGTTGCACTTTCAATATCGTGTATAAGAGGAATATAACTCAATCATGTCGAAAGAAAAAACAAACTCCGGCCTGTATTACCTTTTTGTTGTTGCAATCGCATTCCTCCTGTTGCCGTCCCAGGTTCTGGGGCAGGTTTCCGTTAATAAAGGAGGGAAATCCTGGAAGTTGCAGTTGAAGTCCCAGTTTCTCCACGATGATAACGTCGCGCAGAATCCGGACAAACCTCCTGTTCTCGCAAACCCTGATTCTGACAATGGTTGGAACGGGAGTGCGGGATTCAACTACACCCACAAATTCAACAACAAATTCAGTCTGGCGGGTGATGTCGATATCGATGCCACCATTTATTCAGATCTTGGGCAATTCGACCTGATCGCTTTTATGGGCGGGATCAAACCAAAATACAAGTTTAACGAAAATATGTTTGTTGACATGCAGTATTTTTACATGCGCAATATTGCCGGTGGCAATGATTTCAGCGGGGTTAATTACATCAATCCCAGTTTCAACCACCTGCACAAGAAATTCGGCTTGACCCGAATTCACTACTCTTACAAGAACACCGACAACTTTGTGAATCAGGCACGTGACGGCGACCAGCATGGTGGAGGAATCACCCATATCTATCTGATCCCCAACAGCCGCCACTATATTGGTGCCGGTTATCAGATTTCCGCCGAAGACACAACCGGACGTTTTGACCGAACCATCCATGACTTCAAGGTTCTGGGACGTGTGATGCTGCCTATGGAAATCGAACTCAACGGGGAATACAAATTCTCCTTCCGTACGTATGACACCTTCGCTGCCACTACGGTCGGTGCCATTCGTGACGATGAACAGCACAATTTCCGATTTCGATTCCGCAAGGTTCTGTGGGATACCCTTGGAATGCTTAACAAGGTAACGGCCCGGATTGACTATACCCACCAGAACAATGAATCAAATTTCCTGGTTCGTGACTATCACAGCAACCGGTTCATGGGTGGTCTTGAAGCCCGATTCTAATCGTTCCCACATCAACCCGAAAGCCCCATGATGAAACGTTTAAA
>JAJDAX010000155.1 GCA_029261615.1 Nitrospinaceae bacterium | reverse complement strand
ACCTGAGTCATCCGGTCCCCGGTGAAAAAGAATATCTCCCATAGCCTGCAATTGGCCGGCTTCCAGAGTTTCACCGTTGTGATCAAAGTAACCAAAGATTCCACACATAAAACTTTAATGACTCCCTTTTCTAATAACTTGATTGACCGTGAGAAAAAGTATTTTTATGTCCATCCAAAAGCTCATGTTATCGATGTATTCAAAATCCAGAGCCCGTCGCTGCTCCCAGGTAACGTCTGACCTTAAGGTCGCCTGCGCAAGCCCGGTAATGCCTGGCTTGACGCTGTTTCGTTTATTCCATTCCTCTTCCGAATAACTCGACTTTTGGTCCGCAACATCTGGCCTCGGCCCAACGAGACTCATGTCACCAAAAATAACGTTCAATATTTGAGGCAACTCATCCAGGCTGGTTTTTCTCAAAATCCTGCCCACCCTTGTGATCCGGGGGTCGCCCACTGCTGTTTGATACGACCCGATCTGATCCGCATCGGGCACCATGCTCCGGAATTTATACATTTTAAAAGGTTTTCCAAACCTACCCACCCGGTTAGAAAAATAAAACACCCCCCCAGGTGAGGTCAATAAAATGGCAACCGAGATCACAAGAAAAACAGGTAAGAGAAAAAACAGCATGGGAAGACTGAGTACGAGATCGAAAACACGCTTCACAATGGGCCTCAGGGGTTGGACCGGGAGGCAATAATCAAGGAGACAATCTGCGCCACTTTCTGACGATCAAGCTCAACTTGATCCGGTGTTCTATCGCCCAGATAATCTTCCACTTCCCGCAGTTTGTCAATTTCGTACTTGAGCTTGCCGATCAGCGCAGGATCATCGGACAAAATGCCGCGGTGAAAAGTCCGGGACAGGATAACTGAGTTGGATTCGAGACGCAAATGCTCACCCAGCACCAGTTCACCCGGCAACTGGCCTTCACCGATTCGTGCGATTCCTCCAAAACCAAAAGGCAATCCTGCACTTTTTATGGTGCCTGCCAATCGCTCAACCATGCCATTGATTAGAGGCTCAAATATGAAGTTGAGCTTCAACCCCAAATGCAGATCATTCAGGCCGATATAGATTTCATGGATCCCTTTAATCGTGGTCAATTGAGGAAGGCATTCCGCTGCCTCCGGGGTTTCCACCAGGGGAATCACCGGTACCCGTCCATCGACCAGTCTGCAAAATTCGCTCAGTTCCTCTGGAGTGCGAAACATGGGGAGCATTAAAAAATCCGGCTGGTATTTTAATACCGTTTCGATTTCCTCTGCGGTCCCCTCATATAAAGGGTTTAATCGAACCAGCAGGTCCGCGTCAGGAATAGACTCCCGAACTTTTGGGACATCCTCCATACTATGGGCACTGATCACCGTGTCCAGATGCCCCTGCCGGTCCTGCTTTCCCAGCAATTCGAGATCAACAAATATCCGATCCACTCCTGCATCTGCTGCAATTTTTGCAAACTTCGGTTTATTGGTAATCAACATTAAACTAAGCATTCAGTCTTTGCCTCAATTTACCCAGGATATAAATCCGGTAATGTTCGATTGAAAACAACGTCCCGCCTGATACAACCAGCGAAGCTAAAACCGCCAGAATAAAACTGGTCGTCCGCCCTCCATTAAATACCTGGGAAAACCAGGCAAATGGAATAAACAGAAGCAATCCCAGCACCAGAACTTTCAGAAAATCTTTTAATGATTCGATCGAAACAAAGTTAAAACCATGGTGCTTGTGGAGAAGAAATATCTGGATTCCAAGTACCAGCCAGTAAACAAATACCAAAGCCAGCACAATGCCTTCGAGGTCAGAAAATTTAGACATCACCAAAGCCAGGGGAACGAAAATCAAAACACCGATCAGGCTGCTCACCAATGGAAGTTTGGTATCCTGTTTTGCGTTTGATATGGATGTCATCAATGCTGAAAGTCCCTGGGCAGGAAGGGCCAGAATTCCTATTTTTAATAACCCGGCTATTTGAACCAGAGCAGCGTCTTCCATTTTACCCCATTCATATACAATCCGGGTAAGGTCTTCGCTAAACCAGATCGATACCAGAACAATCGAATATGAGGTAATAAACAGGACCATCACTCCGATTCTGGCAATCTCCAATCCTTCCTTGTTCTTCCCCTCACTAAAGAGTCCCGACAGGGTGGGAAACAGCACAACGGCAAAAACCCCCAGACAAATCCCCATGGGCAGTTCGATCAACTTGGTAATATAATTTATCGTGGCAAAAGATCCCGCTCCTTCCAGGGAAGCAAGGGTTCTGGCAATGATGGGCATCACCAGAAGCAAACTACCGGACCCCAATGCCTGCAGATAACGCACTAACAGGGGGCGGTCAATATGCCACCCTGACGGCCCCGCACCTTCAGGCTTGTTCTGCAGGGTAGCGATCCACTGGGAAAGCCACCGGATCAATCCTGCCAGAATAACGGCCCATCCCAGAAAATAGATTTCGCTCGTATCATTGATAAACAGTAAAAAAGCGATGACCAGAATCGAATTGAAAATCAGAGTTCCCAAGGCAGCTATTCCAAACCGGTTGTTCGCCTGCAGATATGCTGTGGTAACACCCGACAACGCGGTAAGAGGAACCACCCAAAGCGAATAGCGAATGAGCTGACTTGAGATATTCACTGCATTTTCTGTGAACCCCGGGGCAAACAGGAAAACCAGATACTTTGGGAAGAGCATCAGGATTCCAACCAGAGCAGAAAATCCTAATCCCGCAAGCAGGCTGGATTGAAGAAATAACCGGTGAGCATCTTTTGGGCCCAGTTTTTTTAATTCCGGAATCAAGGCCGCTGCCAGCGCGCCTCCCATGAGAATATTGATCATGAAATCTGGCAGCGTCAGGGTAAAAATAACAATGTCGGCCTCTTCAGTAGCCCCAAATGCAGAGGCAATCGTGACTTCGCGGACAAATCCCGTAATCCGGCCCAGAAAAAGGCCCCCGGAAACCAACAACCCCGCAGCCAACAGCTTTTTAACTGAATAGCTGGACATTTATATTTTTCTTTCTTTGGCAGGCAACGGGCAGACCTTGTTTTTAGGAGTCCAACGCTGTAAATCAAAAAAATGCAGGGAACTTTTATTCCAGGATCATTCTTTCAAAGGCATGAATGAGGCAGGTCCGGCGCTACAGCAGGAGTAGCAACGCCGCAAAAATTCTAGCACAAAATCGCACGCGGAATAACCCCCAGTTAGCAATCCATCCCGCAAACCATCAACCGAAAAAATACTAAACAGGCCGATTAAATTGTACAATGACGGTGCCAAATAACTACGGCGGGGAAAAGTGTGAATTTTTTCTACCTTTACCGTTTTTGGGAAGGTTTCCGTACCCATCTCTTTCAACTCCCGGCCCCTTCTCTTTTCGGCCCTCTAAGGTTGCAAAAACCCTTCATTGCCTCCTATGTTTCTCTTAAAAAAACCTGAAAATTTTTCTGAGCTCCGGGCGTTTCGGGTTTCCCTTGATCGTATTCAATGGGGTTGTCTATTCCTTTTTACCATCGGATGTTTTTTGTCCATTTCCCTGGCACAAATCAGTGCTCTGGCGGGATTTTTGACGTGGATGGCGCAGGTTAAATTCACCTGCTCCTGGAAACGTATTCAATTCCCTCTTCTCCTACCCTTTACCTTGTTTGCCAGTGCATCCATACTTTCGGTAATACTGGCCGTTGACTGGCAGATCAGCGTAGAAACCCTTAAAAAACTCCTGGAAATCCTGATTTTTTTCTGGGTGTTGAATGTACTGAGAGTCCTCAAACCCAAAAGAAATTTTGTAAACCAAATATTACTTTCCAGAAAAAACAGCCTGAGCAATGCAAAGAATTATGTTCTGAGAAATGGTGAGATCCTGACCTTGTTTTTCGTGGGTGGTGGAAGCCTGATTGCTCTTTACTGCTTTTACCTGGCAGCTCAACATGGAATTCAACTGCCTCATCGCGTCATTGGTACCTTTGACAACCCTATTTCCTGGGGCGTGATCCTGATGATGTTTTGCCTGCTCGCAGGTGCGCATTTGATCTATTCACCTCGCCAGAAAAAACTGGTTCCCGGCCTGTTTTTTTTCATACTGGTTTCCTGTCTGATCATCACTCTTGCCCGTGAAGCCTGGCTGGGATTCACTGTTTCCCTTGCCGGCATGTTTTTTTTCAGAAAACCGGTTCTGGCTCTTCTCGCACCCCTCATCTTTATTCTAATTTTAATTTTAATGCCCGTTTCCATACAAGACCGTTTAATGGCAATGACCGACCTTTCCCAGCAAACGCTTAAACTGCGCGTCCTGATGTGGAAGGGCGGTTGGGAAATATTCAAAGATTACCCTGTCTTTGGCTGTGGTTTTAAGTGTCCCTCAATCGTTGCAAACGACTATCCGGGCTATGAAAAGTTTTTGCAGGTTTGGGCGGGAGGACTGCACAACAATTTTGTACAAACCGCGGTTGAACTAGGGCTCGTGGGGCTGACCACCTGGGTGAGCATCTGGGCCGTATTTTTCTGGCAAAGCATCCTGAGATTGCGGGCTCTCAAAAACAATGACCCTGACAGGTGGGTAATTCATGGAAGCATCTGGGCTGTAGCTGCCTTTTTGATTGCCTGCGTATTTGAGTCACATTTTTATGACACGGAAGTTGCCATGATTCTCTTTGCGATAATGGCCCTTCCCTTTTCAGTAGTCACCAAAGATCCAGTTCTGGACGGCAAGAAAAAATAAATACCAGATCCTCAGCCTTTTCCAAAAACGGCCCTTAAATCAATTGATCAAAAACTTTAATATGTATTGGTTTTGTTTAACAGGTCAGCGGTGATCGGCAGGGTTTTGAGTAGGTCAACAATCCGTTTACCGGCCATACCATCCCCGTAAATATTGCCTTCAGATAATCGCCCATGTTGCAGGGCTTTCTGCACAGCCTGAACAATCGCCTGGGACTCAACCGCCACATCCGTCACATTCGCATTGCGTTCCCGATGCTGCTGCCGCTGTCCCACATTGATTACTGGAGTGCCAAAGGTGGCCGCTTCGATAATGCCGCTGCTGGAATTCCCCACCATAATATCTGCATGTTTCATCAAAGATACAAAATCTATTCGCGGTAAATGTACCTGCAAACTGACTCCGTCAAGATCGCGATAGTTATCCAGAGCGCTTCGAATGCGGCTTCCTCCTGCATCTGAGTTTGGCATCATCGCAACCACCTGAACTTCGCATTGTCTGACAGCATCCATCAGGCAGACCACCTGTTGGTCAGCCACCCCCTGCTCCGATAGCACCGGGTGAAATAAAACCAGAGCAACGGGAGCCTTCGGGTCCAGATTCAAATCACTGCATAAGTCATCCCGGGACCGCTGCGCCATAGACTCCAATCCATCCAGGCCGGGTGCCCCGGTAATGAAAATATTGTCTTCCACCTCGCCCATTTTGATCAGGCGCTTTTTGGAACTCTCAGTCGCCGCAAAATGGTAATGCGCAAGTTTTGAAATAGCATGACGAACGGGTTCATCAACCGTTCCCGATCTTTCCCCACCGTGGATGTGAACCACAGGGAGATTGAGATGGATCGCAGCTAAAGCCCCCGCCAGCATTTCTCCACGATCCCCCAGCAATAAAACCAGATCCGGCTGTTCCTTTTCAAGAACGGGAATCATGCCCGCCAGCTCATCCGCCAGGGCACGTGCCATGGAAGCCCCGGTTGTATCTTCAAGTAAAACGGGGATGCGCCCACAAATTCTTAAACCGGCCTCCTCAATTTCACTGACCGTGTTCCCGTACCCCGAAGCAAGGTGCATTCCCGTAACACATACAGAAACCTCCAAAGTGGAATCCTGTTGTGCCAGATTGAGGGTAGACGCAAGCAGACCAAAATCTGCCCGCGTACCGGAGATATATAAAATTTTTCTCATGGATTTAGAAGATAAACCTTAATTAAAAAAATAATGCGCACATAAAAAGAAGGAACTTAAAAACCAGTTTCAGACTAGTTCATGGCCAGGCCTAAAACCCGGTCCAGACGAATCAAAACCTGGTCATGCTGCTGATTTCGCCCAACAATAGCCTCGGCACCAATCACTTCCGTTACGATAAGGGCAACACTCTGCCCAGCCAAATATACGGTAAGACCTTTTTTCTCTTTCTTACTCCGCTCTGCCATCGCGATGATTTTTGCTTTCAATTCTTTAGACATTGCTGATGCGCAAGGTTTATCATTTGAGTAACCATTTTGGACAGCCCCGATAGAGAACATAATCGCCAGAGCTAAAACCATAACCGCCTTATTTATTTTCATAACGCCTCCTGGGAAAATTTAATTTCTAGACTTCAATAGGAATTCTAAACTGACGATTGGAGCCATTCTGGACAAAGCGATGGCTACGCCCCTTATATTAATCTAAAAAACAAATTCAGTGTAAGCGGAATTAATCCTTCAGGGCGGTTGCCCCAGCGGGCGAAAGGCATCCCCGATGTTTTGCTTTTCCGGCCCCGGATCTTTTAGTTAAGCAAAACCCTGCCCCCAATCAACCAGACGAACAATTCCCAAAGCTTTCATGCATCATAAAGTTTTCAGGTACTCGACAAGTTGCCACCTTTCCTCCTCCGTGAGTCTGGAAGAAAAGTTATGCCCCGTATTCCTGTTGCCCGGTAGTTTGGTTTCAAAAGTAAAATCATTCCCACAACCTACATTGGGGTCGGGTTTGTATTTAAATCCGACATTAACCGGATCAAACTCCCGGCTTCCCACACAAAACATCGGGTCCCGTTCACTTTCTTTAAGAAGTAGTTGATACAGGTTGGGCACCGATCCGTTATGA
>JAJDAX010000154.1 GCA_029261615.1 Nitrospinaceae bacterium | reverse complement strand
GGAGAATTGACCAATACGGTGATGCTAAAGCATCTGGCAAAGAAAAACCTGCCGATGATTTTATCCACCGGAATGGGAACGATTGAAGAGATTCACGAGGCGGTAGAAGTCATTCGGGCCACCCGGGAGGGTCTGGACTTTGATGAACCTCTAGAGAGTATGTTGACCCTGCTCCATTGCACATCGAATTATCCTGCCGCCTTATCCGACATCAATCTTCGGGCCATGCAAACCATGCAGCAGGAATTCAATCTCCCTCTTGGATATTCCGACCATTCCGAAGGCCTGCTGGTTCCGGTGATGGCGGTGGCTCTAGGAGCCTGCGTGATTGAAAAACATTTTACGCTGGATCGGACGATGCCCGGTCCGGACCACGCCGCTTCAATTGAGCCCAAAGAACTGAAAACCCTGGTGGACAATATCCGCGCCACCACGCAAGCGCTCGGTTCTAACAAAAAATCACCCACACCTTCGGAGTTACCGATCCGCGATCTGGTGCGAAAAAGTGTGACTCTCAAACGCCCGTTGCCTGCCGGTCAGTCTATTAAAGACGACGATCTGGTATTACTCAGGCCCGGAACCGGAATCCTTCCCCGCGATATTGAAAAAGTGCTCACCAAAAAAGCCGCGCGCGACCTTCCGCAATGGCACACCCTGCAGTGGTCTGATCTGGAGTGAGCGTTACGCTGAAACAATATGAAACCCCTTTAAATTGGTTTTAAATTTAATAAGGGTTTCAGCAATAATCCATCGCAATTTTAATTTCTTCTAAAACCTCATCCGCTGATGTTTTCGGAAGGGCCCCCATTTGTTCGAGGAGGGAATGAGCTTCCTGTCCTCCAATCATTCCTAGAGAACAGGCTAACCTTACCTGCTCATCGGTTGACATGGTGGGATTGTAAATTAAAGGCTTTAACCAATGGGTTCCTTCAGGTAATCTCATCCCACCAATCACCTCGATAATGCCAGGTCTCGCCAAAGATTTATTTAGAAACGGGCCTAATTTATCCAGCCAGTGCTTGGGGTTTCGCAGGCAAATAGAAACGAGAGCCTCGGTCACTCCAAACTCAAAGTTCTGCCAGCTCATCGGTTCGTAATCATCCGGATGAGGAGGGTTTGTCAGGAGATCCAGTAGAGCGGGTACTGCGTCTTCAGTGAGCCCTTTCAGCCAGTCAAGCCATTGAGTCTCGCGCTCATCCGCGCTTACGAAGGGACCGAGGGGTGCAGAAAACTCGTTGAACTTATCGATTAGTTCGGACCTGCTCATTTTAGTTTCTCAATCTGACTGTCGTCTTCAACGGTTATTTCATAGACCCAGGCTGTGCTTTCTGACCCGACATAATACCCAATGCCGCCTGCGACCAGGGTGCCAATGCCATGAGCCGCCCAGGCGATCGGGCCTGCTGTGTCTAACGGGGTCCACACTTTGGCAAATATGGCACCTGCTGCGAAAGCACCCGTCCATCCGCCAGCAACCGTGACCACAGCTTTTTGATGGTCCTCGGCGGTGATGATTCGGTAAGTGTCATTGGCGACCGCGACGACAAGTAATATTTTTCCGCCAACACGGAATGCGCCACGGACTCTTCCCGCCCACTTTTGTCGTTTAGCCAATTCCTGAGCAGCAGCGGTTATTGTGGGGTCGGCTTTGACTCCTTTCGAATGGAGTGAATCGAGAACCTGCTGTGCTCCACCAGGGACTCGAATATTGCTCATGTCGCGGACAATAACAAACCGACCGTTGCGAAACGCTCCTCCCTGTTTTTTGGGGTACTTGGAAAACCGACTGTCTTCCAGTACAACTTCCCCGACACCCGATTCAGACTTGCCCACAATTTCAGCGACTTTGTCCCACATCAAGGTTTCGGTCGCACTTTTTAATTTAAACTTGATTGCTTTTCGTATTTTGCTGGATAGAGGTTTGCCCTTTGGAATGCTGTACTTTGCTCGCATCTGAGCTTCCAGCTTAGCTGGCATATCGGGCTCTAGTTCTAAATAAATTCGCTCCAGGTCGGCAGAAGTAATGGTGATACGTCCTGATTTATCCGTTAGTTCTACAGGAAACGAAACCCGTGTCGCCGCATCCCTTCCGACATAAGGATCACCTTCCGTCACAAACCAGGCGACTCCTCCTTTTCCCGGTGCGTAAGGATTCTCACCGCGAGAGATATTATCCAGCATCTTGAGTAAAACATCTGTTGTGAGGCCTGTGTTCGCCGGTTGACCTGGAGAAAGGCCTTTAGGTCTTGCAAGACCAAAGGAAGTATCGTCATCGTCCGTCAGACGGCGCATCATTTCATTTTCTATCGACTCCAGGTAGAGGCGGTTGCTGCGACCGGAAAGTTCCAAAGCCATTTGGTATTCCTGCCCCAACTCGTAATCGGTCATTTCACTGAGTGATTTTTTTGGCGGTGGCTCTGAACCCTTTTCGGATTTATCGAAATTGGTGGCCCGCTTGTAAGCTTCTTCTGCCTCTTCTTCTGGTTGTTCCTCTGGGACGGGTGGGGGAGTATGAAGGACAAGAGGGTCTTGTGGGTCCTGCGCGGGCCGGACTTCTCCCTCTGCAGTTGCAAGTGGATCCAGAAATTCCTCTGTCTTTTTCGGATCGGACTTTGAAGGTGGATTAATCGTTTCGTCCTCGAAGAGGTCTCGCACAGGCGCAGGTGGGCCGGGGAAACGGTCTGCATCGTTCGCGGTGATGTTGGAATCACCAAATATGCCTGAGGGCGCTTTTAGCCCACAAAGGGGATCACCCTTGGCGCAATTTCTTTCGCGGAGCTTTAAATCTTTGCGCTCCCAGGCCCGCGCGAGGCGTCGCAGCATGGAGGCGTTTTGAGGTCGGTAAGGGTTGTTCAGTTTGCGGGCGCGTGCTTCAATTTCCTGAATCGAAAGTGGATCGAGCTCGGTATCTTCACCCAGGGCCCTCGGGCTGGAAAGAGCCCAAAACTCGCCACGGCTGGGAATGTCGGATTGCTCCCGGGTTTTGAATTTTTCGGCACTTTCCTGAGTTCCCTGATGCGCCCCGATTTTCTTTTTAAGACCTTTATAGGCATCAGGACCCATCACAAAAAAATCTGCCGGAATGGCTCCTTTCAATCCGAACACGCGGGCGATGTATTCCTTCTTGCCTTCGTCTTCCATGGGTTGTAACTCAAGTGGCAAATATTCCTGCTCCATAAGGAAATCAAAAGCCTGCTCGGGTGTTTTTAGAAAACTTTTTCCAATGGGAAGCGTCTCGTAACCCTGAAAACCCTCAGGAGCCCAGGCGCGAGGCTGGCCTCCAAAAAAAGCACGCAAGGCATCCAGGGCTTCTTGCGATTGCCCAAACTCGCAACCCCGCACAATGACGCTGGTATCAGTGTCGATTAATTCGGCAACTACTTTACGCCGTCGTGCACGGAATTGTTTGTGCAGATCACCTCGAAACTCTTTTTGCAAATCGGCCAGGTCCCATATATTGAAAAAACGTTTACGTTTAACATCTCCGCGCGTCAGCGGAATCTTAATTCCTCCTGCGGCGTTAGCATGCGTTACGATAATCAATTCACGCAGATGGGCATCGTGTCCTTTTTTAACTTTTAAAAGGTCCTGATATAGCTTGTCAAACATTTGCTCAAAGCTGGTGCCCTGAACAATTTTATGTTCAGGATAGTAGGTCTTGATGAAAGCTTTGGCGGCTTTGCCATAGTCTCCACCTGCAAAAAAGAAAGCGTAATCCATTTCCTGCACTTCAGGGCGAGGACTAGCCGTAGGTGTTGGAGGTTCCTGAACAGCTTCCTCCTCTGCAACTTTTTCTTCCGCTTCTTTTACTTGTCGTTGCAAGGCGAGGCCGTTTTCACTCTGTTGCACCACATGGGTCAGTTCGTGCGCCAGCAACCGGCGACCTGGGATGGTGGTTGGTGCGAATTGGTTTTGTCCAAAAACAATATTGCTTCCATGAGTGAACGCTTTTGCCTGAATGGACTGAGACGCGTTTGTTGCCTGCTGGTCCGTGTGGACTCGAACGCTTGAGAAATCGCGTTTGAAGCGCGGCTCGAAATAGGAACGGGCGCTGGCATCAAGCGGTTGTCCGGGAGAGTTCAGGGTTTGCTGCACAATCGGAGGGGCTGCCGCAGCATTCCCGTTGTTTGAAGAAACTTTGCGCTGGATGGAAGGTGTTTTCGCTGTAGCAGGTGAGGTCGAATTGTTGGGAGGTGTATCCAGAGGAGCCGATCCTTTCAAAACCTCTTCTGCCACCCGGTCGGCTTCCTGTTCAAAAGAATCGCCGGGCGTGTTGACCGTCAATTTAGCTTGAATGCCGGAAGACCGTAAGGCGCGTAATGCGACCTGGTTTGACCCAGGGGTTTTTCCGGCCCCAGGGTTCGCTTGATTGTGAGGTGATGACGAGAGCGAGAGCTTTGTTCCAAAAGCATCAGCGGGAGGATTAAGTTTCAAATAACTATTTGAATGGTTGGTGTCTGGTTGCCTTTCGCTCTCGTTATTTTTGGAAACCGGTTTATCTGAATGGGAAGATTTATTGGAAGGGGGACGATGGGCAATGTTTGCGGATTTGCTCATTTCTCCCTTCCTTTAAATTAAGCTTGAAAGCCAAATAGGAGAACGTCTTAGGTTATTGTCCCTGTAAGAAAAATCACTGTGGGACTTCCCGTTTCTTGATAAAGAGTTGATCATTTCTTTTTTTTGGTTGTCCTTCTTCGTGTGGACGATTTTTTCACTGCCTTTCTTTTGGTGGTTTTTTTTGCCGTTGGTTTGCTTGGGGTCTTTTTTAATACCGGAGAGGATTTTTTTGGTTTCGTGACAACCCGACCGCCAGACTCTTTTTTCAGTTTCGTGAGTCCCTTGATGTTGATTTCTTTTTCGATCCTGACAAGCTCCTTGCCTTGATCTTCAATTGCTTGGTCGTAGCGCTTGATAGCTTCGTCCTTCTGCCTTTTCAGCGTTGTTATTTTTTCTTTGATGTCATCCTTGCGTCGAAGTTTCAGTGTTTC
>JAJDAX010000153.1 GCA_029261615.1 Nitrospinaceae bacterium | reverse complement strand
GTGCGACCAGAAGACTGAAGAGATGGTACTGGCCAACAGCTCAAACGCTGGAATCTGGAACCACCTCTATCTGTTCTTCGGATTCCCAACAGAAGAGCGGGACGAGGCGGAAGACACTATTCAGTTCACCCTGCGCCACGGAGAGCTTGGCACCGGAAGTATTCATTCCGTCGGGCAGTCCACTTTCACCCTGGAAAAAGATTCTGCGATCTTCCACGACCCCGGCAAATTTTCAATCGACAACATCGTACATGACCCGGAGCGGGATATGGCCATCATGTTTGACTATGAAATCAACAAGGGAATGCCGCGCGAAGAAGTGCAGGATGTGTACGAACATTTTGATGGATTGATCCAGGAAAACTTCCCCTCCCACAAGATCTGGAAATTTCTCTCGCGGGAACATTTCCTTCTCTATCTAGACAGGTTTGGCCGCGACAAGGTAATAGCCATGGCGCAGGATGAATCGCTCATCGAAGCCCTCGAGGTTTAAAACAAGCCCCAACCTTCAGATCCGCAACAATAGCCCTCGCACAATGAGGCTCATTGAACACTTCTCTCCCGAATAGGAGCTATGGCGCAACAGGCGGAGGCGGAGGAGGAGGTGGCGGTGGCGGCGGTGGAGACATCGGGTTACCCTGATTGGGTGAATTGACCTGCTGATTCCGCTGATACTGACGTGCTTCCTCCAGAGCCCTTAGGCGCTCTTCTTCAAGCCGAATCTGAATATCTTCCCGATGCTGTTCATTAGCATTCTGGATGTTTTGTTGCTTTAAGTCGCTTTTATTATCGAAACCAAAATCCCCCCCAAACCGTTCCATTGCGTCATCGATATCACCCGCCCCCTGCGCCCGGACATGCGTCGGATGAGTTTGAAAAATAATCTGACTTAAAACAAATATCAAAAAAAAGATGGTGGCAAAGGTAAAAACTTTCCAAGGAAGAAACGGATTCATTCGTAGCCCTTAATTTGTTTTTATTCTAAGTAGAGGCTTTTTTCATGATCCAGTTAATACCATTAAATCCAACCCTCTAGCCCATTTATTGTAGCAAGGGCATGTGAAAAATACTGCTTGTCGGATTGATGATTTTTTTGAAGTGCGAAACATGACAGGGGGTCGATGGGAGCCCGAGACTGCATGCTGAATTGTGAATCATCTTGAAACCTGACAAAGGGATTCGTTAAGAGTACCTAGGAGGAGAACTTGGGTTTTCTCCTTAAAAACAACGGATCCCTAACTCTCCCTGCCTATGGACAGAGGGTGGTTCCAAATGTGGCCTTGCAATTTTTTAAGTGGTTTTTCTAAGGGTTTGACACCTTGTGCCGGGATAACATAGAATCATAACCAATCTATTGAAATCCGGGATTATGGATGTAATCCCGCCTAAAGGAACAGGACCCAGACACATGGCAGAGATTGATGTAAACGAGGATTTTGATGTAGAAGGTTTCCGGGACGATCAGGAAAGTAAGAAAAAATCGAACTGGGTTACTATGAAAATCCATCCAGAGATTTTCGAAGACCTGGGCGTCCGTGACCCTGAGCAAATCAAGCTCGAAACCGCCATTATGAAAAAGACGCGGCAGGTCAAAAAGGAATTGCGTACCGACCCGGACAACCTGGACCTTCAGGTTGAACTCGGCACCCTATATATTGATGGCGGCAATTACGATGAAGCCATCAAAATGCTAAACGTGGTTATCCAGAAAGACAATGCCCATGGGCGGGCACACAAAGTCCTCGGGACTGCTTACGCCCTGTCGAATCATGAAGACGAAGCAATCCGCACGCTGTCTCGTGCGGCGGAGCTTTGCCCGGGTGATGCTGAAATCCATTTCAATCTTGGTGGCGCGTTCATGCTCAAGGATTTTTTCGAGAATGCGGCACGTGAATTTCAAAAGGTTCTGGAAATCGACCCGAGTGACAATCTCGCCTACGCCAACCTGGCAGCAGCTTATGATGTCAGTAAAATGTACACTGAGGAAATCGTCGTTCTTAAGAAAGTGTTGATGTTCGACCCTGAGAACCTGGAACTCCGATCCGCGCTAAGTACCGCCTACTTCAACGACGGCCGCTTTGATGAAGCCCTTACGGCTGCGCGTTATGTCGTCGACCTCAATGATAAAGACCCGCAAGCGTGGTGTAATCTCGGCAGCTGCTACTCTGCCAGCAACATGGTCGATGATGCGATAGCTGCCTTCACTCGCGCCATGGAGCTCGATCCTGAGTACGCCGTTCCTCATGTCAACCTGGGTAGCTTGTACGCCTCGGTAGGCCGGCTGGAAAAGGCCATCAAGGAGTTCAAAGTCGGGACCGAGCTCAATCCTGGAGATGCCATGGCTTGGCTCAACTTGTATAAGTGTTACAAGGATATTGGCCGCCATGAGGATTCCATGAAAGCGCATGCCAAATACGAAGGACTGATTCGTGAACAACCCACGGGTGGGACCAATACTGAAGGCTCCGGTATTCCTGGAGAGGTTTCCACTACCGGCAACTCCGCCAGTTCTGATCAATAATCCGCGCGGTCTTAATTGACCAGGAAACCGCATGCGACCGCCGCCGCCTAACGTCCGCCCTCTTGGCGACTTTCAATCTTCTGATTTCTGGCAAACCCACGTCAATGCCATTTTTTACGGCATTCAAGGACCGGGAATCCACGACCATTTCCAGACCTTCGTCAGCCGGGACCACCGCCTCGCCCACGCTCTTGCCGAGCGGTTTTACCAATCAGTTACGCAAAGCTCAATTTCCGGGCCGCTCCGCATCATGGAATGGGGAGTGGGTAATGGCAATCTGGCTGGATCTTTTCTCTCCTTTTTAAAAGCACATGACACAGAAGGCCGGGTCTATCCCCGCCTGCGCTACAGCCTGTGCGATTTTTCCGAAGAAATATTGAAAGGCGCTCGCCGTCAACCGCGGCTTGAGGATCACCTCGAACAAGTGGACTTTGTTCACATGAACGCCGAAGCGGGGGACGTGGCATCTGAATCCCCGGTACACCAGATCATCTCAAATGAAATCTGGGACGATCTTGCCACTAAAGTACTGGTCAAATTGGATGGACAGTTTCTCGAAGAATTCCTTCAGCCGCACCTCGACCCAACGCATATTACTTTGCCCTTCGACGAATTCGCCGACGCTTTTCGGGAAAAGGACCTCGATCGACTGAAAACCCTGCCGGCCTTTTTAGATCACATCCATTGGGAACGGACGCTTCGCAAATCGAATCTGGCTGACTTGCCGCATGCAGATGAAATCAAAAATCATTTTGAAAATATTGAAGAAAGAATTCCGGTACCCGTCAATACCGGTGCGTTTCAGACATTAAAACGTGCAAGCGACCTTCTGGCGGAGTCCTCTTTCGGCTACACCGGATTCGACTATGGCATGCTGGGTTTCGAAGAGTTGAACCGGGTGGGTCGACCTTACTTCAAACTGTACGGTGGGCAATACACGAATATGGTTAACTTCCCTTTGTTAAAAAGCATCGGTGAAAGCCTGAGGTTCACCAACATCACGCTTAAGCCTCAGCACCTTTTTGTGTCCGACTCATTGGGCGAACCGGTCCTGAGTGCGTTGGACCTGGTACAGGCCCATCCCAACATCAGAAGGCTGGACCCATGGGATGTTGACCTTTTGATGATCCAGACTTTAGCTGCTCTGAACCAGACTTATAAAAGTCCTTACCGACTAAAACTGGAATACCCACCGGTGCAAGGCACACCCAAAAAACAGCGCAAGCGCCTTGCTGAAATGGTTAAGCAACTGAGCGGTACCGGTGTGCCGGATACCGTTGCCTACATCACACTGGGGGAAGCCCAGAGAGCGCTCCCAGCACTCAAAAAAATCGGATATCATCAACAGGACATCGATACCTCCTTCAACACCCCGCCACCTCCTGTAGCTTTCTCCTATATCAATTTCAGCAAATAAAATCCGCACAAAAAAACCCGGCGAGAGCCGAAGCCCTGCCGGGTTATGGTCATGCTTTTTTCAATTAGATAGACAAGTCAGCCAGAAGACAATGCCTCGTCTTCATCGTCATCGTCGTCTTCAAAGTCTTCGTCATACCCCATGAGGAGTTCATTGTCTTCCACTTCAGGTGGCAGGTTGTCCAGATCTTCCTCCTCATCATCATGACCAGGAGGATTTGGCAGTGCGTCCCACACCACGACCCGTGAATTGCCACGGTCACAAATCCAAATGCGACCCTGATCCTCTTCATCTTCCGGATCTTCTTCCAGAAACATCCCGTATGGATCATTCAATGTAGAGGAAGAGGCCTCGTCCCATCGATTAAATTTACTATCAAAAAAGGATTTTTGGCCCAGGACAATATCTGCCGGCTGACCATTTTCAGTTGGCATTTCTTTCCAGACCATGACCCGATTGTTCCCTGAATCCGAAACAAACAATCCTTTTCTGCCAAACACAACGTCTGTTGGGAAAAACAGGCTGGCTTCATTCGCCCGGGTGCTGCCCAGCCCCATGTTCACATCACGCGAATAAAAATCGCGCTGACCGAGAACCAGATCGGCAGGCACACCATTTTCTGAAGGAACTTTATTCCAAATCAGAACCCGGTTATTGCCCTGATCAACCACAAATAGTTTCGACGTCTCATCGTGGAAAAACACACTGGTTGGAAAACTGAGGGACTCGGGTGTTACCTGATCAAAGTCGCCCCGGTTAGGCTCGCGCTCGTCAAAGCTGGTCTGACCAAGACACACATCGGCATTCCAGCCGTTATTGAACGGAGGCTTGGCCCATATCAAGACCCGGTGGTTGTCTTTGTCTGCAACGAAAATACGGTTATCGTCCCCTGAGCACATACCAAAGGGGAAAAACAGGGAACCCGACCCGACCAACCCGCGGCGATTGGCCTCGCCACAATCCAGGTTGTCCTGCCCCATTACAAGGTTGGGTGCTTCACCATCGTCTACGGGAATACCATTCCAGCAGAGGACACGGTGGTTACCACTGTCCGCGACATAAAGTTTATTCTGTACAACCCACAATCCACCCGGAGCCGACAGGGTGTCTTCTTCCGGTTTACTGATGGTAAAGCCTTCAAGGTTTTCATCACCCAATCCTGAAGTCATCTCATCCAGAGTCGTGGTGATTCCCCGGTTTTCCATGCAGTCGGCGAAATCCTCCTGCCCGAGAACCAGACTAGCCGGTTCACCGTTTTCTTCCGGTAATGTGTTCCATGCCAGCACCCTGTGGTTACCCCGGTCAGAGACGAAAACCATATCACCAAAGCGGTGAATAAACTGCGGTTCCATCAATGTATTATCACTCGGGTCGTCTGCCCCGCGATTGGCTTCACGTGTCTCAAAGTCACTCTGACCAAGGACGAGCACAGCCCCAACTTCCACGGCCGCTTCCTCTTCAACCTCCTCGACCTCATCCATCTCTTCTTCAGTAAGAGCGTCCTCTTCAATTTCCTCTTCGACCAGATCGTCTTCGGCAACTTCCAGCGCCTCTTCCGTTTCTCCGGCCCGCTCTTTTTCTTCGTCGGACATTAACCTACCTCCCAATCAAAAACGGGATCATGGAAACATTCCATGATCCGGTAAGATACCTGCTCAACCTCATCGTGGCTCGATGCCCCATATCATAACCCTGAACAGGATTTATGGCAAATTGAGTCTCTGCCACATTGATATGGTTTTCCGGCCATTTCTGTCTTGAAGCTTCCCGTCCCAGACAGCAAACCCCATTAAAATGGGGTGTCCACTGGTAAATTTCACATCCCACTTGTTAAGCGAATCCAGTGACCGCCTGAAAACCACGGTCCATTTTCCGTCCTTATAGACCCCCTTGCCGCTAATATTCTGCTTGGTTTTGGGCTGGGGGGTCAGGGTTCCGAAGCCCTCGGCATTCAATTCTTCAATCGGGACCTCTCGGAATGGAGTCAGCGAATCGACCGGGTTGACCTCTCCTCCGAATATCATGACATCCATATCCATGTGCTCATCTGTGGCATATTCGAGTGCTTTTTTCGTCTCGATTTCCTTTTGCCAGTCGGCCCTCCACTGCCAGATGTTGACCGGCTTGCCGCGATTCCCCATCCCGAAAAACGGTTCGTTGTGACCGTGAGTGTGCAAGGTTACGGACCCCAGTGCAAACTCCAGGGCAATGGCGTCTTTAAAATCCTGATGCCGACTCGATGTATGATTTGGAACCGGATCGTCCCAGGTGACCCGAAACGCAATGTCTTCATCGTTTATCAGGGTCTGCAACTGGACCCTGTTTATTGGGTCCCTTCTGGCATTGAGCGGGACCAACTTCACTTCGTTGATCTGGACTCCTTCCCAGATTGCATTGTCCGGATCATCGTCAAGCTCCCCGGATATTTTCTTAACAGTCAGATCTATCTCGTATTCGGCTGGTTGATAGGTTTCTTTTTTAACTTTTGATTCAACAAATGCAGTCAAATCCCAGCGATCGGCTTCAGTCAGGTGGTGGTAGGACTTCATGGGTGTTCCATCCACCCCGGTACTCAGGGTCATGAAAATTTCTTTTTTATTGAAACCCCATTTGTAGGTATTCGGGTTGGTTAGATCGTAGACAAAGGACCTGTGGTCCCAGATGTCAAACAAATCACCTGCCATCGGGCCTTCACCCTTGAGGTCGGTGCCATGACAACGCTGACAACGCAACTCCTTATAGAGAGCCTCACCATGAGCCAATGCATCGGCTGTCGTTGCCGGAACCTGATCTACCTTGACCGGCTCCTTCGGCTTTTCACTTTCAAATCGTGGAGAGAATTTTTTGAGGTATTCGATTACCGACCAGGCTTCTTCCTCGGACAGTGCGCTTTTCCAAGCCGGCATGGCCGTTCCCGGGACACCGTCCATGATGGTCTCGTAAATATCTTCATCGACCGGCAACGACCCACTGGGCGTGCTGCGGTGCTTATAGATTCCCTTGCGAAAATCACGCGGCCAGGGGTAGAGATAGCTGGTCGCCCGGCCGCCGCCGTTGCCATCGGCTCCGTGGCAAAAAACACACATGTGTTTGTAGACGGTTTCCCCGGCACCGCGGCGAAACTTCTTGCCGTTGCGCTCAATCATGCCACCATCGCTATGACCTTGATGATGTCCACTGTGGTGATCTTGACCTTGTTCAGGTTTGGCAGGATCGTTGGAATGAGCAAAAACGGTCCCGTAAATCAGAAAGAAACCCAGTGCGAAGCAAGAGGTTAAATTAACGAACCGGGAAGTTCGGTACGGAGAGGGTATAAAGCGTTTCATTTCCATTCAATCCGTCCTCGCCAACATCCACCCAGATGTTCTGGCAGTTTTTTCTAAAGTCGAGTCCCCGACAATAAAACAGGGGATATTTTTTAGTAAAATAAATGGTCGGGTGCGACATATAGATAGCCAACTGGTCTACCTTGGCAATGACGATGGCTTCCTCGATCGTCACCTTCGCACTCGGAACCTTTTTTATGATCTTCCGAGTGACCGCATAATCGAGCTGGCCATCCAGATCAATATCATAATAGGTTGCAATCAACCCAGGGAC
>JAJDAX010000152.1 GCA_029261615.1 Nitrospinaceae bacterium | reverse complement strand
GGCAAGGGTCAGCATGGCGGGACTGAAATCGACTCCTACAATTGTTTCCAGGGAGCCCGTAGTCTGATTCAGGATTTCCAACGCAACATCTGCGGTTCCCGTTGCAAGGTCCAGGATGGATTCTCCTGACACTGGAGCCAGCTTTCGGACCATTTTTCTGCGCCAGCGAATATCCATTCCTACGCTGAGCACTCGATTCAGGAGGTCATAGCGGTGTGCTATGGAGTTGAACATTCTCTGGATGTTTCTCGCTTTTTGACGGGAGTCCGGCACAGAGATCTCACTGGATGATGGGAATTCCTGTAGGGATTTTGCCATGGCGCAATGGTAGCATCCAAAAAACATTCAGACAATAAAATCTTTAAAAATCAATTAGTTAAATGCTGATTGTCTATTCGCTTTGTTAAGCTTGTCAAGCCAGTGTTCTGCTTATTTCGGGGGGATAAACAATTAAATTCCGGGAATGGAAGTGTTGCCCATTCCCAGGATGATCTTAAACTCCGCGTCGGTTACGGGTATTACCGATAGGCGCGATTGTTTGATCAGGGCCAGATTTTCCAGTTTTTTGTGAGCCTTGATATCAGCCAGGGTCACTGGTGTTTTCATGGTCTTGACGGGTTTGAGGTCCACCACTACCCAGCGATCATCATCTGTGGTCGGATCGGGGTAGGCTTCGCGTGTGATCCTGGCAACCCCCATAATTTCCTTGCCGACCACGCTGTGGTAGAAAAATGTAAGGTCGCCTTTTTTCATGGCGGCGAGGTTATTTCGGGCCTGGTAATTGCGGACACCGTCCCAATAAGTGGTTTTATCCTTTAAAAACTCT
Source organism: Nitrospinaceae bacterium (assembly GCA_029261615.1). The sequence goes on along the minus strand of JAJDAX010000152.1, from coordinate 1,849 downwards.
TCCCAGCTGTATTTACTGGGTTCCTGTTTTACGAGCCAGAAGTTCATCCCGCACTCCATTTCATTGAAATTAGATGTAATTAGTTAAAATTTTGTTAAATTCGCTTTAGTTTAAAATGTCAGTTTTTAGTAAGGAGGTCTTTTTTACTGCGACTCATAATCTAATTGACTGAAACTCAATCACTTTCTATAATTGATTGTTTAACAATAAATTACATTTGACGAGTTCGCCTAACATTACCTTTGGCGAATAATGGAGACTTTAAGACATGTACCGCCCTGAGATCAAGGTTTTGGATTGTACCATCCGTGATGGAGGATTAATGAACGATCATCAGTTCAGCCCCGAACTGGTGAGAAACGTATATAAAGCAGCGAGCATATCCGGGATTGATTATGTGGAGCTTGGGTACAAAGCTGACGAGTCTCAGTTTGACCGGTCCAAGTTTGGCGCCATGAAGTTTTGCCGGGAGGATGATCTGGCAAAGGCCATTGATGGAGTAGAAAATGGCGCCAAGCTTTCAGTGATGGTCGATATCGGTCGGGTTGATCCGGAAGCGATTGTTCCCAAAAGCGAAAGTGTCGTGACCATGATGCGGGTCGCTTCCTATGTCAAAGATATCGACAAGGCTATCGATCTGGTCAATCAAATCCACGCCAAGGGGTATGAAACGACCATCAATGTCATGGCAATTTCTCATGCCAGGGAACGTGAACTGGACGAGGCATTGATCCAGCTCGAAAAGGAAAGTGCTGCCGACGTTGTTTATCTGGTGGATAGTTTTGGTGCACTCTATTCTGAACAAATTGCCTACATGGCTAAAAAGTACATTTCATTGATGCCTTCGAAGGAAATCGGGATACATGCCCACAACAATCAGCAGTTGGCTTTTGCCAACACGATTGAAGCGATCATCAATAATATTAATTACCTGGATGCCACAATTTTTGGAATTGGCCGCGCAGCAGGCAACTGCCCTATGGAATTACTGCTTGGTTTTCTGAAGAACCCCAAGTTTGATTTGAGGCCGGTTTTAGAATTGATTGGTTCGGATTTTCTCCAGATGCATAAAGAGATCGAATGGGGTTACACCATTCCGTATGCTGTTACTGGCATTCTGGATCTGCACCCCAGGGCAGGCATGGCCCACCTCAAAACAGAGGAACGTGATGACTTTCGTTCTTTCTACGAGAAGTTGCTCAACGAAGCCAACGTTTAGTTATCCATGTCAGGACAGGGTTTCGATCTGGAGTCGTTTTTGTATTGCCCCGTCATGGGAATCCTGCGAGGTATTTCGCTCGAGCAAACGAAACCCGTTTTAGAAGCTGCACACAGTGCCGGGCTTCGCCATGTGGAAGTGACTCTCAACACTCCCGATGCATATTCGATCATAAAAAATGCGTCCCGCAATTTTGCGGGACGTTTTTCTTTGGGCGCGGGAACGGTTCTTTCGGTGGCGGAGGCTCAGCAGGCGTTGGATGCAGGAGCCACCTTTTTAGTCAGCCCAACATTAAATGAAGATGTTGCCGGATTTTGCAAACGCGAAGGAATTTCGTATTTTCCCGGAGCATTCACTCCAACTGAAATTGAGCGGGCGTGGAATGCCGGAGCTACGATGGTCAAGGTATTTCCCGCATCCCAATTAGGCCCTGGTTTTTTTAAGGAAATAAAAGGCCCTTTTGCTGGTATAAAAATGATGGCAGTAGGGGGTGTCCGGGCGGGAAATGCTCATGAATACTTGAAATCAGGCGCACAAGCTGTGGCAGTAGGGGGGTCGGTGTTTTCTAAGGAACGTCTGATGTCTGGAGATACGGATTCGGTTAAGCAGGATCTTTTAGAAATTTTAATT
>JAJDAX010000151.1 GCA_029261615.1 Nitrospinaceae bacterium | reverse complement strand
TTAACGGGAAATGGTCTGCTGGTTCCACCCACAGCTAAAGATGGACACGAAGTAACCATCACCGTCGGACGTGATAAAGCTCCGGCGGGTATTGAAGGCCAGCCCGGTATCGCCTTAACGGGAAATGGTCTGCTGGTTCCGCCCACAGCTAAAGACGGTCATGAGGTAACCATCACCGTCGGACGTGATAAAGCTCCAACCGGTGTACCCGGAGGTGGCGGAGGCATATCAGTCGGAGGTAGCGGCGGAGAATTACAACCTCCCACATTACCTTCTGAAGGTCATTCTGTAACGATCACCGTTGCTCGCGAAAAAGGAACAGGGACTGGTGGAGTTCCTGGTGGAGGTGGCGGTATTGCCGTTGGTGGAGGTGAAGGACAACTCCAACCTCCTGTTTTACCCGGCGAAGGTCATTCGGTCACCATCACCGTGGCCCGTGAAAAGAAATCGGGGACCGGTATCCCAGGAGGCGGTGGCGGCATTGCTGTGGGTGGAGGAGGCACCATCAAAGACGACAAGAAACCTTCCGACGATGAAGGTGGTTCAATTTTTTACAACGGCAATTGGGTGAGTTTTCTGCTGGAACAGGTGTTCAACATTTCAGGAAACAATCCGGTTGATCCGCGCAATCCGTTGAATCGTGAAGGCGACGATGTTATCGAGGAGCCGGGCATCATTATCGGTGTTGATGGCACTCCGCGTGTCACGCCGCGGACGGGTGGAGGCACACCCGTTGTTGGTGGAGGAGGTGGAGGTTTGGTCCCCGCCGTCCTGACAAACATCTCGGTCGCCGCTAATTGTGATGTTAACTCTGGAGCGGGAACCAGCACGCTCAGTCTCAATGGCACCCCATTTTGCACCGTGACGGGTGCGGCACCGGTTTTCGCAGGAGGAAACACGAATCAGACCTGCGTGCAGGGCAGCACCATCACCTTGAGTCTGAGTTGTACGGCGACCAACTGCCAGCTCAATCTTGGGGCTGTGTCTCCTGCGGGATTGGCTTTTACCGGCATTAATCCGGGAATTAATGGTCCGTTTACAGGGGTGAGCAATTTTACCGGCACCTGTCCGTAACAAGAGGTATCAGGAGAAAAGGGAATGTCAGCGAAACAAGGGAAAATTATTGCAGGCGCTTGTTTGATCTGCAGCGTACTGGTGTGCTTTGCCATTCCTGCGAACGCGTCCGAGTTTCGCCTGCTCAATCCTATTCGCACCCCGGAAAATTCACTCCCAAAAGGTGCGCAGGAAGTGGACCAGATCAGGCCTGTGGATCGGGATCTGGTTCGCCTGATCATGGATAAACTGTTTTCATCCTGGAACGGCCCCGACCTGACAAAATTATTAAGTGAAACATTTTTTGACCGGTTACGTCTGGAATTTAAAATGACCGAAATTCCTCGCGATGCAAAACTCAGGCTGTTGGGCCTTCAGGGAATGCAAACGCTCAATCAACACATAATGAAAAACCCGAAGACAGGGCAGAAACAGGTGGTCAGCCGGGTATCGGTCACTGCTCGGACGCAAATCGAATTCAATGATCTGCAACTCGGTTTTCAAAGAATTCCTGGAACAAATGAATACGTACTGCAAGTCAAACAAAACCTGAATCAATAAAGAGCTACGCTTTTTAAGTAAACAAAGAATGCACAATTTGCGAAATAAAATGAAATCGGTTTTTGTCCTGCTGGCTCTCAGCACAACGGGTTTCCTCTTGCCCGGGATTGCTGAAAGGGCAAAAGCCCAGGAGCCGGTTGATCTCTACCAGATGGCCAAAGATGTCGCCGAGCCCTGGCACATTCACGGTAAAAACACGGCCAGCTATGAGCGTTATTTTGTGGAAGGCAATCAGGCGGCCAGCCCGTTCCGTTTTGACGACGAGCAAATCTTCGATGAGTTCAATATCAACCTGGATCGCCGAATCTCACCCTATGAGCGATGGCAGGGCCAAATCTTTGGAGTGCTCAATGGCTCCAGTTATCGCAGTAATGAAGGGGGTTTTGTTCCTGAGCGGCTGAGCCTGTTTCGGGAGAAGGGAGATTCCTCTCTCCCCCATCGCGCTCAGGTCGGAGATTATTTTGGTTTCTTCAGTTTCCGCACACTTCAAAGTTCTCTTAAGGGAGCTCAGGTAGAACTTCAACCGGCTCCCAATCACTCCCTCCAGATATTTACCGGGGCACGGCAATCTTCCTGGCGGCGAATGCAGTTGTCCGACAACTACAACAACGGCGCATCCTATCTTTTCCAGTCCGATGCGGTGGGTCGATGGGGTCTCAATTTTGTTCACAATTACCGGCAAGGAAATAATCAGCTGGGAACTCTCGACCGAAGCCAATCCGTTTTCAGTCTGGCGGGTGAGAAAAAGTGGCGGCTGGGATCACAAAATATCAATACCGAAATGGAAATTGCCGGGTTCAGCGGCGACCATAATGGAGTCGCTGGTGCCGCTTCCGGACAGGATCAAAGCGATGCCGGTGTTTTCTTTCAAATGACGGGAAATAGTGAATCGCCTTTAACCTACCGGGTCCGCTATGAAAGATACGGTCAAGACTTTCGTCCCGCCGGAGCCGTGGTGACCCCCGACCGACAAACGGTTGAAGGACATGCCGGCTGGCGATTCGATTCCGGTCTGCAAACACGATTTCGTATTCAACAATTTGTGACGGCGCTTGAAACCGTCAACTCGAACACCACGCGCACCTTCGGCCTTTCCGTAAATGGCCCCATTCTTCGCCGATGGATGAACAACCTCACCACAAACCTGAACGCTTTCATTCAGGATGTCGACAATGAAGTCGGATCGGTTGATCAAACCATCCAGACGATCAACCTGGACCTTTCCAAGCCACTGGTAGCCGGGTGGAATGGCCGGTTCAATTTCTTCTGGCAAAAAGCCAACGACCATATTGGCACTTCCAATGCCGAAACCAAAGTGGTGACAGTCAGCGCCGACCACCCAGTCAACCTTTGGGGATGGGAAGGGTCGATCACGCCCGGGGTTGCCATGCGGGAAATTCATGTTCCTCAAGGTAGCGGCAGTACGGATGTCATCCCCACTCTGGCGGCGGTCCTTGAAAAGGGACGGCATCATCTCGGTTTCAATAGTGAGTTTCGCAACCAGAACCGGCACCCCATTGTCCAGGCGGATGTCAATACGTTTACTTTTAATGCGGATTACCGGTACCGGATGGAGCAGCACACGCTGGGACTTGAAGTGACTAACATCAACCGCGACCCAACTATTGGACAAAGTACCGACTCGGTCAGGGTTGGCGCTTTCTGGACCTGGTTTTTTGATAAACCTGCCCGTGTGGCGAGTCGACCCTCCTCACAAATCTCGAGACCTGGTGCTCCTGAACCGTCAACCTCATTTTCAGGCGGTGAGTTAACACTGGCCGACCTGTCTCCGGGATTGAGTTTTAAAGAAGCAACGCGCCGGGTATCTGTTTCCGGAATGGGAACACCAACTCCTCAGAGTCCTTTCAATATCTATGAAGTCCGATGGTTCAAGAATATTGACCAGCGTCAGCGTCTGGCATTGGAAAACAAACGCGGCAAACTGGCACGTTCCGGCCTTGTCATCGAATTCCAGGATATCGGGAATGTCGACACCTTCCGCCAAACGTTTAAACAGGTACAGGAAGCCCTGCTAGCCCGTTACGGCCGGTTTTCCACGTTTTTTGAGAAGGGCCAATTTACGGCAAATCTGATGCAGGACATCAATAATGACGTGTTTATCCGGATATACGAATGGGAAACACCCGATGGCATTATCCGGCTCGGAATTCCACGTCGTCTGGACAGACAGGTTCGAATCGAAGTCCAGATCGCCCCCTCCTTTCCATCCGTGCAAGATACACTCTGGTCCCTCCGGGCCATCCGGTGATTTTGGACATTTGACTTGTCTCGAAATTATGCCAGGCGGGCTTGAAAACGAGATGAAATTACCCCTGCGCCCGACCTCAATCCCGGGCCTATGGATCACCGTTCACATCCGGCGTTTTGTTCGCTGAAACAGTTGAATTATAAACAATTGACACGACCCACCGGTGAAGATAATATGAGGCGTCGGAAGGCGTATTTCTGACTCTGGAAGTCTTCGAAAAAGCCTCACCACATCGAAGCGACCTCCGGATTCCATCGCCTGATTTCTCCCGACACCCGACCGATGACCAAACTGCCCAAACGGGCGCCCTTCTGTTTTCTTTGAATCCCTTTTACAGGGTTCCGCCACGATGACCTCACGAAATGTCCTGTCCCGCCTGATCGAGCTGACCTGCAACGTCAGCGACGCGTTCTCTACGGTTCTTTATGTAGCCCAATCGGACCAACGAACATTGACAATGCGCGAGCACTGGTCGATGAGCGACAACATAAATTCTGAATCAGTGGTTTCCATCGGACAGGGACCTATCGGGCAGGTCGCCCGGGACAAACGCGCCTGGCATGAAGAATTCACCGAGGGTGAAACTCCGGAACTGCCTCAATACACGCAACTGGAAGCGGTCAAGGGTGTTCTTGCCGTGCCCGTCGTTGCGCAGGGTCTCGAAGGCGTTCTCGTCATCGACACCAAGGAGCAATTCGGATTTTCCACCAAACAGCAAAAAATAATCAAAAGTATCGCCGAACAAATGGCCTGGCACTTGAGCCGTGAGAGGTCCGCCCTCAGCCCTTCCGAAGAAACAGGATTGGTCAATTTTCCCGAGGTGGTCGAATGGTGCCGGTCCTTATCTGAAGTGGAAGACCGGTCGGCGTTATCCGACAGGTTGATACAGGTTCCGGAGACGGTTGCTGCCTGTGATGGCATTGCCGTGATCTGGTTCAGCGTTGAAGAGGGTCGTGTTCAAAGGTTCCGCGGCTGGAAACAGGAACTGCGTGCCTTCAGGATTGAATACGGCAAAGGATTTGCCGGATCCTCAGCAAAAAACAGAAAACCGTTTTTGATGCGGAGCACCAGTGACCGCAAGGTGGTGGTGTTTTCCGAAAAAGAAACACACGAACCGATGGGTTCACTGCTGTCAGTACCCATCCTCATTCGCGATCAGTTACATGGCATGATCGTAGTGGGAACCCATGAGCCTTACGGACTTTCCACCAATGACCAGAACATCTGGACCCTCATCGCCGCCTTCTCAGCGAACGCACTGAAGTGTGCGGAAATCCAGACCCAGTGGGAATACGACAAAAACCTGTGCCAGGTGACCGGCATCCCCAATCACCGCTTCCTGTCGACTTACCTTGATGCGGTTGAAACCGAAATTTTCCGGGAAGGCCGATCGGTCCACATATTGACCGCACTAATGAAAAACCTGCACATCATTTACAGCCAATACGGCGTCGAAACCGGCGATCTGTTTTTAAAGCAGGTCATTTCGATTCTGGCGCAGGCTGTCTCCAGCCCCAAATACATTTTCAAATACACCGAATCGTCAGTGGTCATGGTGCTGATGGACATCGACTCCGATGAGGCGCGGGGCCTGCGCACCCGTCTCCGGCAGATATTCACGCAGGAACCATTTATGATCGAGAACGAGCCCATGGAAGCCCAGGTCAGCCTGGGGTTATCCTTTCACCCGGCAGATGGCGAAAATCTAAATAGCCTGATCGGTATTTCCCTGGCGCGCGCCTCCAGCAACTGAAGGCACCTTTATGTTTGGCAAATTGTTCGACCGTTTAAAAAACCTCTTTAATTCCGATGTGGCGATGGACCTTGGAACGGCCAACACACTGGTTTATCTAAAGGATGGCGGCATCGTTCTAGACGAACCTTCCGTCGTCGCTATCAGCACCAATGGAAACGGCAATGGGCACGTGGAGGCTGTCGGGCTTGAAGCCAAGAAAATGTTCGGGCGCACCCATGCCGGGCTGCAAACAATCCGACCAATGAAAGACGGAGTCATTGCCGACTTCAATATGACCAATAGCATGATCATCACTTTCATTAATAAGGTGATGAGCCAGTACTGGTTTCTCAAGCCACGAATGGTGGTGGGTGTGCCGACCTGCATCACACAGGTGGAGAAAAAGGCGGTCATTGATGCCGCCAAAATGGCCGGGGTCCGGGAAGTTTATCTGATTGAAGAACCTATGGCGGCCGCTATTGGAGTGGGCATCCCCGTCCACAAGGCCGAAGGCAATCTGGTGATCGACATCGGAGGAGGCACCACAGATGTTGCTGTGATCGCTCTCTCTGCCATCGCTTATGGCGAATCTATCCGCATCGCTGGAGACGAAATGGACGAGGCGATCGTGCGCTATATTCGCTTGAAGCATCACATGAATATCGGTATTTTTGAAGCTGAGCGGGTGAAGATCGAAATTGGCTCAGCTTACCCTCTCGTGGAGGAACAGACCACGGAAGTCAAAGGAATGAACATCAAAACCGGCGTTCCCACCTCCATCATGGTCAACGATACGGAAATCCGCGAAGCCATGCGGGAACCGGTCTCCAGCATCGTATCGGTCGTGATGCGTGCTCTGGAAAAAACCCCGCCGGAGCTTTCCTCCGACATCCACTCCAATGGACTCTACCTTACTGGCGGCGGCGCGCTCATCCGTGGCCTCGACAAGCTTATTGAGGAGCGAACCGGGTTGCGCACCTATGTTCCCGACGAGCCCCTGCTCAGCATCGTCAAGGGTGCCGGAGCGGTACTCGACAACTTCCCCGAAATGCGAAAAGTCTGTATCAATTAAGCCACAGTTTGGGTTAAAATCAGCCCCGTCAATTTAATTAACTGTGAAATATTTTTTCCCGCTTTTTTTATGCGTGAGGAGTCCCAATCCGGATCAAGCCCGAACCCGTGCAGTGAATGCGGTAAGCCCGTGCCTGATCGTCCCACTTTTGTGGAATACGAAGAGGAGGAAATATTTCTCTTCGATCCGGTGATTTGCTCCGACTGCTTGCTGGAATTGTGTCAACTCCACTCAGTGGTCTGCGCCAATTGTGGCGGCAATATTCCTCCGTATTCCATGGTCGGTGTCCTGAAAGCCGATAACGGGGAACGACAATACGTTCACATGACAACCCGGTGCACCAGCGTGGGAAGTGCTTTCCACGGCTATCTGGGAAAAGGCACCTTGGGTCAATTCGTCCAGGTGGAAGCATGCTAGAAATTCTGTTTGAAAATGTAAAAAGAAAAGTTAACGTGGAGCCCGGAACCAATCTCAGGGAAGCGGCCATTGCCAACAAGATCAGTTTGTATTCCCACGTCTTCAAACTGCTCAACTGCCGGGGGCGCGGTTTGTGCAAAAGTTGTCGCGTCGAGATCGTTTCCGGTAGCGTCGCGGAGCGCAATGAGGTCGAGAATAACAACCTGAAAAGTGCTTTGAAGAAAAACCCCAACCTCCGGCTCGCCTGCCAGATCAAGGTCGAAGACAATCTGGTCGTCCGTTCCCAGGTCTGACCCAGGTAAAAGGATTTCCTCGTGTTTCGTATTGTTTCAAATCACCTGGATGAAATGCATCAGCATGCCCTGAACGATTACCCCTTTGAATGCTGCGGGATCGTCATCGGCAATCCAGACGATAACAACTCCGATAAGCTGTTTCGCTGCACCAATATCCAGAATAAGCTCCACGAAATGGATCCCGAGGCTCACCCCCGGGATGCCAAAACGGCCTATTTCATTGATGAAAAGGAACTGCTCCACATCACGCGGGAAGCACAGGACCTCGGCCAGGTAATCAAACTCTTTTACCATTCGCACCCGGAACACGACGCTTATTTTTCAGAGGAAGATATCCGGCGCGCCCTGTTTTTTGACGAACCAGCCTACCCGGACGCGCGGTATCTTGTGATTTCAGTGTATAATAAATCGATCAAAGAACAGGCCCTTTTTGAATGGAATGATGCTTCAAAAACGTTCAAACAGGCCCCTGTAGAAACATCCTAATCCAATACAATCCGCCAGCGGGTGTGAGGCCCGTTGACTGGAGGAGATAGTCATGGCCTTATTGATTACTGAAGACTGTGTAAACTGTGGCGTTTGTGAACCCGAGTGCCCCAATGAAGCCATCTTCGAAGGGGACGAAATTTACTATATCGACTGGGAAAAATGCACCGAATGCATTGGCTGGTATGAAGACCCGCAATGTGTTGAAGTGTGCCCGGTTGACTGCATTCCCAAAGACCCGGAACACGTCGAAACCGAAGAAGAACTGCTTGAGAAAAAGAAAAACCTGGTCGGGGAAGATTGATCTGAAATGACAGGAGGCTCCTAGTATGGATGAAGAAATGCGCGATGAGGTGGAATCCGTTCTGGAGACCCTTCGACCTACCCTGATGGCAGATGGCGGTAATGTTGAGTTGATTGCCATCGACGACGGTGTGGTGAAACTGAAAATGGTCGGTGCCTGTAGCTCCTGCTCCAGTTCAGCTATGACCCTCAAGATGGGTATAGAACGGGCCTTGAAAAAGGCGATTCCCATGGTACGCTGTATAGAAGCTGTTGATGAATAGTTTCATTAATCCTTCTTGCTGTCCTTCTTGAGTGAGTGAATATGACCACCGCAAATTGTACCGTAGCCAAACCGGCATCCGCCGGTCTTGCCAAATCCAGAAAATACAAGTTGCTATCCGTTTTCATCATTGGAATATGTCTTCTGACAGGCGGGTTGAGTTCAGCTTACGCCGCTAATGAAGCCAAACCGGCCCCCCGGTTTGTTTTGCCTTCACTCCATGGAGAGCCTGTTCGTCTGGATGATTTCAGGGGCCGTTATGTGTTGCTCAATTTCTGGGCCACCTGGTGCGGACCCTGCAAGGTGGAAATGCCCTCTCTGGAAAATCTGAACCGCAAGTTTCCTCCAAGCAAGCTGGCCGTAGTCGGTGTGTCCAACGATATGTTTGGTGCCACCGTGGTCAAACCTTATGTGGAATCCCAGGGCCTGACTTTTCCTATCCTGCTCGACCCCGGATCTGATGTAAGCAATTCCTTCCACGTGCTTTCGCTCCCCTCTACGTACCTGATCGACCCCGATGGCAATATCATAGGTGAACAAAGTGGGGCGGAAAACTGGTCTGCTCCGGACACCCTCCAGTATTTTGAAGACCTGTTAAAACAACGTTAACAAAATTGAGCGCTGAAAAAGCGCAGGTGATTTTTTATGAAGGGCTCTTTATTCCGGGGACTGTTTTTGCTTGCTGTGCTGCTGTGCCATACGTCTGCAGCTCTTGCTCATGGCGATGAACCACACGATACAGATCCCTCGCGCATGCCTGACCAGGCCCTCGAAAAAGACATGGTCTTCATTCCTGCCGGACCCTTCGTTTTTGGTACCAATAAAAAAGACACCGGAACCGCACTGGAACTTGGCGTTCCGAAACCCTTCTACCGGGATGAACAGCCGGAACAACGTATTCTCGGCAAAGGCTTCTACATAGACCGGCATGAGGTGACCAACCGGAGATACGCCTCCTTCATTAAAGCTGTCGATTATTTCAAACCACCGCATTGGGAAAATAAAACATACCCGGAAGGCCAGGCCGACCAACCGGTGGTGTGGACCACCTGGTTTGATGCCGCCAACTACTGCAACTGGGCAGGGAAACGTCTCCCGACTGAAAAAGAATGGGAACGCGCCGCACGGGGAAAAAACGGCAACGAGTACCCATGGGGAAACGAGTTCAAACCGGAAGCCGCACACCTTTCAGATAAAGCCGGCTCTAAAACCGCCTTGCAGAATGTCGGCTCCTTTCCTGCCGGAGCTTCACCGGAAGGTGTGCAGGATTTAATTGGAAATGTATGGGAATGGGTCAACGACGACTATAAGCCTTACCCAGGTAGCACATTCAAAAGTGATGAATTTGAAAGCGGAAGCAAAGTATTGCGTGGCCAGTCTTCTGCCTACATTGGCCACTTCCCGGGTGAATCTTACAATGCGATCCTTAAAGAATTCGCCCGATCCGGTTTCCGCCAGTACAGCAACCCGGATGTCGGCGCATCAGATGTCGGTTTCCGCTGTGCCAGTGACAACAAACCACCCGGCTACACGGAAGGGTTGCGCTTTGCCAAAGCTGGCGCGACACCTGGAAACTCAGCTGGCTCTTCTTTTTCAAGCGGAGGCTCACAAGCCTCTTCCGGTGAAACAGAAACGTCCAGCCAAAGCGATTCTTCTTCCAGCGGATTCAATCCCTTTCAACCGGACACCAGCCTGCCCACGCAATCCGGGATTCTGGTCCTCGTTCTTTTATCGTTCGTCGCCGGATTATTCAGCTTCTTATCTCCCTGTACGCTGCCCATTCTGCCAGCCTATTTTGCGGTGACGGCGCAGACCGATCGCGGCCGCATGACGCTCAACTCCATCGCGTTCTTT
>JAJDAX010000150.1 GCA_029261615.1 Nitrospinaceae bacterium | reverse complement strand
TGGGGAATCGACTGGATTTAATGGGTTTCAAGGATATGGTTTGAGGGCAATATTTGCCCTGGTTTTCGCAATGACGCTTTCCGCCTGTGCTGGCGAGCGGCCTTCAAACCTTGGAGTGCACGACGGGAAACTCACCAACTGCCCCTCTTCACCAAACTGCGTATCCACCAATGCAACGGAAGATGCTGACCACTCGGTTCAGCCGTTGCTGTTTTCGGCTAATGCAGAAGAGGTCATGGGGCGTGTACGGCGTGCGGTCAAATCTCAGGATCGAGCCCGAATCATCACCGAAAAAGAAAATTATCTTTATGTGGAATTCGAAAGCCTGGTGTTCCGGTTTGTCGACGATGTCGAATTTTATTTTGATTCCCAAACCGGAACGTTGCATGTGAGGTCCGCTTCCCGCCTTGGAGAGAGCGACCTGGGGGTCAATCGCGAGCGAGTGGATTTAATATATTCCCTGCTCAAAAAAACGGATAAGAAACCCAAGGCTTGATAGCCAAAAGCCTTAATTCCCTTTTTCAGGATTGCTTCACTTCGTTCGCAATGACAGGGGAAGAGGCCCCCCAGCCCCCTTCGGAGAAGGGGGAACTTAAAGGTAAAAGCAAAGGCGAGATTTTTCAGCACCAAGGGCTTCAGAATGACATGCGTTGGTGCTGCTGGTTTTTGTGATATTTCCTGTCCACGCCATTATTTAAAACTAAACAATATCAGCCTGTCATTCTGAGCGATAGCGAAGAATCTCGCCTTTGCTTTTTAGCTCTCATCTTGAGCTTTGCCTTTCCTTAGTGGGACTAAGGAAAGGATTCCTCGAAGGGGTCCCGGTAATGACATCGCATTCGTCAAAAAATCATCCAGTGGATTTATTACTCTTATTCTTTAGTTATTTCCTCCTTGCGTCTTCTCTGCGTTGATACAACCACAAAAGCAACCCCTGCGATCACCGTGATTCCAGATATCCACGCCCCATAAAGGAAACTTTTGGGTCGATAGCGAAACTCAACGACATGTTTACCCTCGGGCATGACAATAGCCCGAAACGCCTGATTGGCCCGGTGAATTGTGACCTGTTCACCATCTATAAAAGCTTCCCATCCTGGATAGAAACTATCACTCAGCACCAGAAACTGGCGACGGGCCGAATTCACCTGCATCCTGTATTCACCCGGCGCCAGATCCTGGGCGCCTTCTTCAGATTTCCAGTGGGTGATCTGGACCGTGCCTTCTCCTTTTTTAGCCCCGTCACCGGGAAGCACACAAGGCAGGTCCAACGGCGATTCGGGCAGTATCACCCATTGTTCCGGATCCCAACGGGTGTCTATTATGGCGTTGTTCAATTGCGGCCCATCCGGGAGAACGACACATTGACCGGCGAGAAATGCCCGCCCCAGATAACCGGGGTTTTCATAGACGCGTAACAGAGGAGGCGGGTGCTCGTTATTTTTTTCAAGTTGCCTGCGATACTCAGGGGGCTCTTCAAATGCGAGGGGAAGGTTTTCCAATGGCCCCGGCCCGCCGTGGACGATGTATTTGACGTTTGCCATTCGGAGTGAAGGCAGGTTTGATGTTAAAGGCCCGTTGGACACGCGCCCGATAAAGTTTATAGAATTTGTTTTACGGATGATATTCCACCCACCCAATTGCTGCACCCGGTTTTGATTTCGAAATTCCACCGGGAATTCTTTCCCTTTAAGTTCAACACCACGAAAGTCTCTTTTGACAGGTGAGTTTACTAATGGATGTTCGGTGTTTTTTGTGACAAAAACGCGGAACAAATTTTTATCCCTCATTAAAAACTGGGTGGTTGGAAGATTCGATTCCATTGGCTTAGATGACATCATTTTAAGATTTCCATGGTTGCTGAAAAAAATATCCAGGAAAAATATAGAAACGGCCATCAATATCCATGCACTCGAGGTTTGATTTTTTCTTAGATGTAAATATAGAAATAAAGAGAACAGGGACGTAAGACCAAATAGACGCTGAAGGTTGCCCAAATTTATTTCTGTCTTACTGTATGCGGGTGGCAAAAATCCGTTTGCACTCATCCATTCCTGTAGAGGCAAAAAGAATAGATCAATCCCTCCGAAACCAACCATGCAGAGAGTCGCCAGGCTTAAAAGAATAGCTTTTAGTTTTTTCTCTGGCTTGGTTTGCCGAAGCCGATCCCAGCCGAAGGCGGAGGCTATGGAAATTATGAGAATGATGGGCAGGAGAAATTTAACGGGATACCTGAATTTGTCGAAGTAGGGAAGTGTCTCGAAGAAAAACCGGTAAAGGATAGAATCCTGTCCCGTTGCCAATGCCCATGACACAACTACAATTAGAATCAGTGTCCAGGCACGGATGCCGCCTTTAAGAAAGAAAAAACCAGCCAGGAGGAGAGGGATGGCACCTGTGTATTGCGATTGTAACCATGTTTGTCGATCACCTGTTTCATTTTGAAACGCGTGGTAGCCGAAGGGATCAAGCAGGATAAACTGAAATAAATCTCTTGATTGTAAATTCCAATGGGACGCTGTGTTGATTTCAAAAGATTTCGATCTTAGCGAGTTTTCCACCAACTCCATGGTGGGTAAAAACTGAACAGCAGAAAACCCAAAAAACAAAATAAAGAATAGCCCCAGATATACCATCCTGTTTTTCAAGGAGGGCATTGGAATATCTGGAAAAAGGGTTACGGGAAAAATAGAGAAAAAAATCATCCAGGCAAATAACTGGTAGCAGGTTTCGGCTCCTCCAGCAAATATCATGAAAACAGAAATTATTGCGGAGACCAATGCGAGTCGTAAATCATTGCGAAGCATGCCTCCAAAGAAAGACAAAATAAGTAGAGGCGACCAGACGACGGGAAACAGAGTCGACAGGTAGAAGCGTAATGAAAATAGATAGCCCCCAAACATGAATGCCAGAGCACCAATGGCTGAACCTGTTCTGGAGCAACGCGAGGCCCGCAAGAGCCAGTACATGAAAAACCCGGCAAGTGCGTAGTGCATTATCAGAATCAGGTTGAACGCCTGGAAAAACTCAAGGAACAAAAAGAAAATACTGAAGGGGTAAAGAATTGCGCCCTGAAGAGTAGCGAACAGAGGGTTTCCCGAAGCTGTAAAAGGGTCCCAAAGAGGAAGATATCCTTGAAGAGCTAGATCGACCCAGGTTTGTCGAAACGGGATAAAAAATATAGCCGGATCGGCTCCCGAAATCGTTTTATCTCCGTTGATTAGTCCTGAGAAAAATAAGCCTGCCAGAGATATGAAAACAATTAAACTTAATATCCATTCAACATTTGAAATGCCAAAAAAAAAGCCCTGCCTTTTTAGGGCAGGGCTTGAATCAAAAGTCATTTTTATAAATGGTGCGGGAAATCAAGTCATAAACCTAGCTACAATCCGCAGTTGAGCAGACTACGCTAGCCGGGACTGGTGCCGCTAGTGGCGTATAGGTAAAGGTATGAACAGTGGCATCATCCCAAGTCAATAAAAGTCCTGTTCCAACACCACTAGGGTCAGTCACTACTCCTCCTTGAACATCTGTATCCGCTATCAAATTGACAGTAGAATAGGTGGTGCCATTGATCAGAAATTTTCCATGGAGCATGGTGATGGCTCCTCTAAAAGCTGCAAGCGCTCCCTGATTGCGGGCTCTTCGGGCATCGGCATCCAGATCGATAAACCGCGGGAGGGCCACAGCGGTGAGGATGCCGAG
>JAJDAX010000149.1 GCA_029261615.1 Nitrospinaceae bacterium | reverse complement strand
TCAAAGTCAAGCGTGTCTTCGACAGGGACTTCAGGCTCGGTCTCTGTAGCAGAGTCAGCCATCATGTTGGTATCCCCATCAGCATCGGATAAATCGAGATCGAAATCATCCGCACTATCCGGTTCGTCGAAGGAACCCGATCCTGCATAGAGGGTCTCATCCAGCCCGGTATCGCTGCCAAATGAATCACCATCGTCCAGACCCATGCCACCTCCAGCAGCTGCAGCATAGATGGAGAATTCTTCATCCGGCTGTTCTGTGAGGGTTGCACGAGAGAGCCCCCCGTTACAACTAGGGCACTTTTTCGCTGACCTAAAGAAAATGAAATTGCAACTTGGACACTTCATGGGAAGCAGTATAGGGAAAAAGGGCCGTAAGGTCAAGGAAAAGAATCAATTAGCGGAGACGATTCCAGCCGGGAGGGAAACAGTGAGACGAAGTCCAGGCTGGTTGAATAGCCGAATTCAAATTCTGGAGTAGCACGGGTAGGTTCTTTCTTGCGATAAAAAGGGCTGGCGGAGGTGAAATCCCCGTATTTTTGGTGATTTTGAATGAAAAGTATTTGAGGTAAAAAGCCGATAATAATTGACGAAGCTCCTATATTTGGCTAGAATCTTTTCCATCCGATAAATGGAAAAACAAATCCACTTGGCTGGTCTGTGTCGCGGCCTCGCCACTGGGGTATTATGCTCTCATCTGGAAGTATCAGGACCAGAGACCTTTTTCGCCGCCTATCGTTCCGAATGGGCCGATTGTGCTTCCCTGCGTTGGAGCCGGTGAACGTGTTTCTGGAAAACTGGAAGCCTGAGGTCAGGCGTCACTTTGACCAAGCCATTCGAAGCTTGGAAAAGGACAATATTGCTGTGGCCCTGCTCAATCTGAATATGGTGCTGAGCCTGCGCCCGGATCACTTCCTGGCACGAGTGTATCGTGGCCGGATTTATTTACGCGAACTTCAGTATCGGCTCGCTTCCGAAGATTTTTTAAAAGCCAACAAGATCAGCCCATTCCGTTTCACTCACTACGGTCTTTATCGCGAATATCTAAATTCAGTGACTGCAGGGATGGGAAGCCTGGGAAATACCATGGCAAACCGCTTCCGTCAGAGTCTCCAAAATACCCCGCCTGCCATGGAAGCAACATCGGATACGGATACCCTCGATATTCCGGAGCAGGTGGAGAGCCAGTCTGAAATCGATTGCTATCTGGAGTCCATGAATCCAGCTGAGGACATGGACCTGACCCAGGAGGAAGCTTTCAAATTCCAGAATATGGGATCAATTTCAGAAGAGGAACTGGACCAAACGGACTGGGATGCCGTGATTCGGAAACTGAGTTCCTGACAAGCTCGCGAAACCTGCAATTCTTTCGAAACAACTCTCCAAAACTAAATAGAAGAGCTACTGGAAAGTGAAAATGCGTTGCCTAGGCGCAAAGTGGCTAATAGACTTTGTTTTCAATCAGAAGCTTGGTGATATTCTTACTGCTCACCGGGGGGCTGAACAGGTAGCCTTGTCCTTCTTCGCACCCAATTTCCAGCAGAAATTGTTTTTGCTCTTCTGTCTCGATGCCTTCGGCGATAGTTTTTAACCCCAGGCTCTGGCCCAATCCGACGATTGTCTTGGTGATAGCTGAATTGGTGACCTGTGAAAAATCACGGATAAAGGTGCGGTCAATTTTCAGATAGTGAATGGGAAGGTTCTTCAGGTAGTTCAGGGACGAATAGCCGGTACCAAAATCGTCTATTGCAGCCTTGATCCCGAGTTCTCCCAATTGCCGAAGAATCTCCACCGCCAGTTCCGTATCTTTCATCAATATGGTCTCAGTGATTTCAAGCTGCAGGTAATCCGGGCTAACATCATATTCTTGTAGCGCCGCCTGGAGTTCTTTTATTAATTGGGGATGGGCGAACTGAACGCCCGAAAGATTGATGGCGACGCTGATCGGAGGCAGCCCGGCATCCATCCATTGTCTGATTTGCTGGCAGGCTCTTTTTAAAGTCCAGGCACCTATTTGAACGATGATTCGGGTGTCCTCTGCCACGGGGATGAATGCGACCGGCATCACCCGCCCGAGTTCAGGGCTGTCCCAACGCAATAATCCTTCCAAACCGACGATCTTTCCCGTTGCCAATTCAATTTTAGGCTGGAATACAAGATCGAACTCCTCTCGCTCGACGGCTTTGCGTAAATTTTTCTCAATAGCCATCCGTTCCATGGCTTTAAAATTCAGCGCCGGGGTGTAAAGCTGGAAATTATTTTTTCCTCTGTCTTTGGCGCGGTACAAGGCCATGTCGGCATTTTTCAAAAGCGTCTTGCTGTCGCTTCCGTCTTCAGGGAAAGTAGAGATACCGATGCTACATCCCACAAACAATTCCTGGTTTTCAATGACGATGGCTTCTTCAAACTGTTGCAGGATTTTTTGAGCGAGAATTCCTGCATCCTCGGTAGACTTGATCTCTGGTGCAACGACGATGAACTCATCTCCCCCCATGCGGGCTACGGTGTCTTCCTGTCGCAGGGTATTTTGCAGTTTATTGGAGACATCTTTTAACAACAGATCCCCCATGTCGTGACCGAGTGTGTCATTGATGGTTTTAAAATTATCCAGATCCAGAAACATGATGGCGACTTTCTCACCATTTCGACGTGCCCGTGCCAAGGCAACGGCAAGGCGGTCGTTGAGCAGGTTTCGGTTTGGGAGTCCCGTAAGGGAATCGTAATAAGCCATCTGGCGGATAGTGTCTTCAATATGCTTTCGTCCCGAAATGTCGGAGACCCAGACCATCACCATCGGAACCGCGTTGTTGCTATTTGATGACCTTATCTTGATTTCCACCGGCATGGTTTCGCCGTTTTTTTTCTTGAGTTCGGTTTCAGCCGAAGACTGGGACCGAGTCTGGTTCAGGAGTGGTGCTATGAGAGTTTTGAGGCCCGTTTCGTCGAACTGCACCAGATAATCGTGTAAAGTCATTTTGCTGACTTCATCCTGGCTGTATCCAAACTGGTCGATTGCAGGAGGGCTTCCCTTAATCAGCTTATATGTATTCGCATTTACTAGAAAAACCGGATCTTCCATATGTTCCAGTTTTTCAATTGGATCGTTTGCATCATCAATCATGATTGGCGCCATGATTGGATTGCCGAGGGACCTTCTAAAACGCGCGGACATGGTTTTCATCAGTGCCATGAGAACTTGTGGCTGGCCCGCGAAATAACGTTGGAACTGTTCTTCGTTAATCTCAATGAGCTCAATATCGCCAATGGCTTCGACACTGGCAGACCGAGGTTGTTTCTCGATAAGAGCCATTTCTCCAAAAATAGACCCAGGTCCCATGGTTGTGATTTCGATATCCTTTTTGTATATCCGGACTTCTCCTTCCAGAATGATGTACATCGTTTTGCCATCTTCACCCTCATTAAACAGGACCTCCTTGGGGTGCAGTGACAACTCAAGGCTTTCTTCAGCCAAACGTTCCAGAGTCGCCTCATGGAGGAAACTGAGAATGTCGATCGACTTAAGTATTTGAATTTTTTTTGCGACTTCCATCGGAATGCCGACCACTCCTGTTTGCCTGCTGAACGGTAGATGGATATTGGACATAAAACAGCCAAGTGTAGCGGATTATAACAGATTTACCCGGGTTTAAAGGGTATGTATGAGGCATTTAAATTTTTCCAGATTTCCGGTTTTATTGGCGAAAAATACCTGGAATTCCCGGTCTAATTCACAACCTGGAAAATGCTTTCAACAAAAACAATTTATCGAGTTTTCCTGAAGGGGAGGGGAGTTACAAGGATGGAAGGCAAAAAAATAACCGGGTAAGCGCGACCTTACCCGGCTAAAAAGAGAGGATACAATGAATCAGGACAGCTTGCATGTCCTGTAACTTAGATGGTACCGGAGCCTCAGGGATTCATAATTATTTCAATAAGGCCCTTATCCAAGGGACACTCTCGAGGAGGGCAGTGAGCTTATGTTATGATTTGAAACGAAATTGTGTTCTAAAATTAACTGGACCCTTCCGGAATTCATGTGATTAAAAGACAGGATATTGAAAAACTGGAAAAAGAAATCCTGGCACCGTTTGCCTTTAAAAGCGGGGAAAGCCGGGGGCGCCAGAACCGTGAAAAGGAACATTCGTACCGGACCCGCTTCCAGCGCGACCGAGACCGGGTGATTCACTGTTCTGCCTTTCGTCGTCTCGAATACAAAACGCAGGTGTTTGTTTATCATGAAGGTGACTATTACCGCACCCGCCTGACACACTCGCTGGAAGTTGCCCAAATCGCCCGTTCCATCTGCAAATCCCTCCAGTTGAATGAAGATCTGGCGGAGGCGATTGCTCTTTCGCATGACCTGGGGCACCCTCCTTTTGGTCATACCGGGCAGAAAGTTCTCAACCGGTTGATGAAAGACCATGGTGGTTTTGAGCACAACCGGCAAAGCCTGCGCATCGTCAAACTCCTCGAAAAACGCTATCCCCAGTTCGAAGGGCTCAACCTGACCTGGGAGGTCTTGGAAGGGATCAGCAAACATTCCCGCGATCAAGATAACCCTCTGCTTAAACCGAAACAAAACCGCTTCCCCTCACTGGAAGCCCAGGTGGCGGATTTTGCAGACGGGATTGCTTACAATGCGCACGACCTCGACGATGGTATCACCTCAGGGTTGTTGGACCCGGAGCAACTGCGATCGGTCGCACTCTGGAAGGAAAACGAAAAACGATTAGACAATGAATACGCAAATCTGGATTTGAAAATGAAGAAGTACCAGATTGTGCGGAGCATCATCAATGACCTCATTACTGATTTTAGAAAAGCCACCCTGAAAAATATCAGGAAACATTCGGTGGATTCTGTTCAGGCAGTGCGCACCTGTCCTGTCCGGTTGGCGGGTTTTGGTTCTGAAGTTGGAGAGAAAAACTCCGAACTGAAACAATTCCTGAATAAAAAAATGTATCAGCATCCGCGCGTCCGGCGCATGGAATTTAAGGCGGATTTGCACCTGAGCCGGATTTTTGATGCCTATATCCGGTTTCCCGACCTGGTACCGGAAGATGCGTCTCCTCAGGACGAGGCGACCTCAATAGAACGTCGTATCTGCGACTACATTTCAGGGATGACCGACCGGTTTTGCATCCGGGAATACAAAAGCCTGTTCGGCCCTGAAGAAAAAGACTAAAAAAAAATGGACCCGGAAAAAATTCTGGGGTTAAAATTGGACGGGCTTGATATAAAATAAAAGCGAATTGCAGTCTGGTTAAATTTATCGATAACTTTTTCATCCGGTGATATTAACGATGAGTGGACACAATAAATGGGAACAGCGGTTTCGGGAATGGACAATAATGGTTGGGTTCGAAAAGGAGCCGACAGCCCTCGAAGTATTTAAGATGTTATTAGAAAAAAATGAAAAGAACCAGGATTTGCTTTTTAAAGATCTTCAAACGCATTTCAATCAGATCGACGAGATCCTTAAGGAAACCCCCTCCGAACGCTCCAACCAATAGTCTTGGCCGGATAATCACTGCCTGCTGCTCGGCGCAGGGTTAACTGGTCTACCATTTTTTATGCAGCAATATTTTTTAAGCGCATCACATAATGCTTTTCTGATAGCCTGCCAATAAGGTTAACCAGAGCTATTCAACATCCAAAAACGAATACAATTTTTCAAAGGTCGCGCTGAAGTATTCGTGTGAATACGGTACGCCATTGTGACGCACTAATTCGCGTAACTCTTCAGGCAATTCTTTCGAGGGGGGGAATTCGAATCCTTCGACCAGTAACGGCACGATATTCCGTTTCAGCTTGATAGCGTGCCCGATCTCCTTGCGAAGCCAGTCGCCAGGCATTTGACACCGGTCGAGCGCGCCGGGCGAAAGGATGACGACAAAATTGGTCGTCGATTCAATTTCCCGAAGCAGGCGCTGGTCGAAATGTTCTGCGCCCAGATCGTCTACATCAAGAAAGCAGGGGACACCGCGCCGCTCCAGCTCCGAGTGCACCACCCGCGCCAGTTCCGATCCTCGCTCCCGCCGGTAACTGATAAATACCTGATTGCCTTTTGACATATCAAGAGGAACCGATGCCACCGGTGCGGCTGCTACGGGGCCTGGTGCCATTATTGGCGTTTCTTCTATTTCGGGTTCGACGTATCGACGGTCCACCACAGTTGCCAGGCCGAAAGCCAGCACCGCCATCACACTGCCCATAACAAGATCGGGTATCCAGTGGATTCCCAGGGCAAAGGTGGACAGGACTACCGACAGAGCAAGACACGCGATGCTGTGCCGGTACTTCAAACGGAAACGATAAGCGACGATAAGTGTGATGATGGAAAAAGAAACGTGGACGCTTGGAAAACAGTTGTCGAGTCCACTGATCGGGCGGATGAATTCAATCAGGTGAGTTGATAATAAATCGGACCAGAGTGTGGCATTGGATGCAGGGTAGGCCCAGCGTTCCGGAACAGGAAAGAATAAAAAGAACGGTAGACTGAGTAAATAATTTCCGGTGAGTGCCACGGTGAATACGCGGAATGGGCGGACCTGCCTGCGCCTGACGAGTGCTGCCGCCGTACCCAATAGCAACACAGGGAAAACGACAAAGTAAGACAACGAAAAACCGCCAATGGCTTTCCTGGAAGGCGGCGCTTGATTCTGAAACCGTATCTCGCCTTCCAGTTGGTCGAACGCTCGCGCGATTTTATAACCCCTGTCGAAGGTGCCTTGTCCTTTTAGCATCTCCTCTAATTTTGTCTCAGCAAAATTGAATAGAAACAGTGCGACGAGTACCCCGGTCAGTCCCATTCTGGTAGTGAGATATCTTTCCATTTACGCGTCCTTTCGCCTGCTGAACAACGCCGCCTTGATGCTGAACAACGCGGCCAGGGAAAACAATCCGATCATGGTCAGGGTGGCCACTTTCAGGACGCGTCCCCCGGGTTTAGGTCTTACCAGGAAAACACGATAGGCGCTGTTGCCCATTGGATCGAAGCTGTAATGATTCTCTGCCCCTTTTGGAAATCCCTCGCCTTCCAGACGGAAGGAGTGGAATCCCGATTCGGCAACGGCGATGTCGAACGGATTGTCACTCGTGTAGGCGTTGCTACTCTGATCGCTCCAGGTGATTTTCATTCCCTTCATTTGGGTTCCTGCGGGAATATTGAATTCTACATCGCGCAACACCCTCGCCGCCGCGTCGTCAAATGGCCATACATAACGGATCCGGTGCATGCGGTTGGTGATTTCCGAACCGATGCGCGCGACCAGGCTTTCGAGATCGTTGCGTTTGAAACTGATATGAAATTCCTGCTGTGGCAGTTCAGAATCGATAAACTCCGACGTGATGATGAGCGAGTCGTCGTGGGTCTGGTGCAGGGTCCAGAGCACGTCAAACTGTTTGTGAAAATCTTCGTCGTATAAAATGAATTCCGTGCCAGACAACCTCACCGCCTGCCGGGCCGCCTCCAGGTAACGTGGATCAATACTCTCTCCTTCGGCATGCGGTTTTCGAATTTTTACCGGCACCGGGTTGGGTGGCACCTTGGCCAACCAGCGCAGGGAAGCCAGCGCCCGCCGCGCCTCGGGTGTCTTGTTGAAATCTTCCCAGGTTTTAAAGTCTCCGATGTTGATATCGGTCGGACCCAGTTTGTTGATGGTTTCGCGCAACCCATCCTTGAGTTCTTCCGGAGAGTTTCTGGAAACCACCAGTAGATCATTGGGTAAGGCTTGCGGCAGTTTTAAAAAGTGGAGTTCCGGATCCTGGTCAAACTTGGCTTTGGTTCCATCCCACACCGCAGCGAAATCGGCTTTGCCTTCCTTCACTTTTCGCACGAGACTCGAACTGCCACTGGCATCCTCTGGGCGTTTGGCATCGATAGTGATGAACTTGCGATCGTTGGCTGCGCTGCCCGCTACGGAGAAAATGTCGTGCCGGGCGAAGTACAAAGAGGGCAGGAAATAACTCGAGGTGCTGAACTTGTTGTGGTAGATGAATTGACCGGGCGTGGGCCGTTCCCGCAGTGTTTTCACAAACCCGTCGAGGTCGTTGCCGGAAAAATTTTCCTTTCTCGTCACCAGGTAGGAATGGTAGGTCACATTGCCGGTTTTATTGCTTTTATAAGTGGCGAGAATATCCAGCTCCGCTCCCAGCATTTCCGCCACCACATAAACATAGGGCGTGACACGGGCGATAATCGGGCCTTTTTCGTTTTCATCCCAATCAACCAGAGTGTGTATTGCCGCGCCGTATTCCTGATCGCGCGTTTCGAAATGGATGGCCTGTTGCCCGCGAATGAATTCCCGAAGCTTTTGATCCGCTTCCTGCGTTTCAGGATCGAGTGCCACCCCAAGAAACGTGACCGAAGGATGGTTGTCGGCCAAAACGGAGTTTTCCAAACCTTGAAACACAAGAAGGCATGCGGCAAAAAATATTATCAGGCGAATCTTCATTCTATAATTCCTTGAGGTGATACATGCGGATGCGTCCAAAACCCTTCGGCAGAGGATGGTTCCCTATATATTCGCAGCGGTAATCGTTGCTCCCTTCAAGTGAGATCAGGGACGCAAACGGTTCTGTCACATAAACCGAACCAGGGGGAGTGCAGGGTTCGAGTCTTGCCGTCTGGTTGACGTGTTTGCCGAAGAAATCGGGTTTGCCCAGAACCGGGTTGTCTGTCTGGAAAATGGGCCCCACATGCGCCGCGACCCGCAAGCCAATATTGGAGGGCAGGTTAAGCGCGGAAAAATCCCAGTCATTGAATATCCCGGCCAGCTCCAGAGCAAGGGTGGCGGCGGCCGGTACGTCGTCGATGACCAGATAAGCCGCATCTCCCCAGGTGTTGATGTACTGAATATGATCGTCATGTTTTGTTTTGATCTTATGCAGGGCATTGAGCCAGCGAGCCATGAAATCGGCTATCTGCCGCTCGTTCATGGCGCTGAAACCCCTGACGTCGGCAAAGATCATGGCTTTCATTTGGCGCTGAAGTCCGGGCGGTGCCGGGGCGATATTTATCGTGGGTGTCACCCCTTCATTGCGTGGCGGCGGTACCGGAACGATGAGGTTTTCCATGCCAAGGTCGTTCCAGCGTCGCATTGCGCCGGAGGTTCCGGCGGGATTGTCCACATTCAACTGGTTCCAGACCGCGATCTGATAAGCGCGCGAACCGAGTGTCTGGCTTCTTAGATGGGCCAGTCCCATACCCTGGCGTGAGCAGGCCTCGAACAAAAGTTCGTGACCGGTAATGGCTTCTTCCACGATTTGTGTGACCGAGCTGGCTCGACTTAATATGGCCTCGTAGCGTTTTTCCCAGGATTCCCCGCCGGGTGCGACCGATATTTGTTTGAACTCTTCCCGACCGAACGGCAGGATGATGTTCAATTCCCCCTGCGTTTCGAGCACCGCTTCCGCCACCAGAATATCTGCCCCGCAGGCCAGTGAACCGTAGGCGACACGCACCCGGTGCTGATCCAGAAGGGCGGT